>JAZFSJ010000205.1:0-6468 GCA_036446115.1 Thermodesulfobacteriota bacterium
TATTAGCTGCTTTTGGTACTTCAACGAACTCAACTGCCATTTATAGCAGTCTTAAGGAGCGCTTTGAGGAGAGATTTAAGCAAAAGATTCCCATGGGATTTACCTCCCGTGTGGGAAGTCCAAAACTTAAAAACGTGTTAGAGGAGCTTCCCGTAAAAAAGGAGGTAGAAGTTGTGATTACACCAATTTTTATGATACCGGGCAAGGTAGTCTTAGAGGATGTCAAGAAGTTGGTAGAAGAGTGTGAACTTGACTTTAAATCTGTCAGGGTGGCAAGGCCACTGCTCCCTGATGACAGGATATACCAGGTACTGAAAGAAGAGCTCTCATCAGATCTTGAAAAGTCAAAACATGAAGAGACGGGTGTTCTCTTTGTGGGGCATGGCACACCGGATGAAGAATCATCACAAATCTATACTTCCTTCGCTCAGGACATGAGATCCTTTTTCCCGGCGCCTCTCAAGGTAGCCTTTGGAAATATGGAGACTTCAGTCCCTTACTGCAGGGATGTTTTAGGTGAACTCATCATGAGTGATATCAAGACTCTGGTGGTTCAGCCTCTTATGATCGTTGATGGTGTTCACATCCATGAAGATATTAAGGGAGCACTGAATGGAGGGCACCACGAGAATAAAATCTACCAGCACCTTTTTAATATCTATGGTGAAACTTTCAAAAGCAGGCTAAAGGAGATAACCTTTGTATACAAACCGGGCCTTGGTGCTTACCGGGGTATTTTTGAGCTCTTTGCCGATCGTACTATGAAAGCTATCGCGGGGAATGATGTTTTATGAAGGGGGGATTAGTTATGAAAAGTCTACCGCCAGAAAAGATTGAAGAAAAGAGTTTTAAGCTGATTGAAGAGCGTATTCCCTCTCACTCATTTAACCAGAAGGAATGGGCTATTGTGAGAAGGATGATCCACGCCACCGCCGATTTTGACCTGGTTGATGATACAAAGTTCCATCCCGCAGCGATCGCACGAGGTATCGCTGCCCTAAAAGGAGGTGCCCTCATTATTACCGATACCAAAATGGTAAAGGTGGGGATTGCCGGCAGGAGGCTGCGGAGGTATAAAACAAAAATCCTGTGCGCCATCTCTCATCCGGAAGTGGTAAGAGATGCTAAGCGGTCAGGTAAAACCAGGGCAGCTGTTGCGATGCAAAAGATGAGGTCTTCAATGGGTGGATCGATTGTTGCCATTGGGAATGCACCTACTGCCCTGTTTGAAGTTCTCGAGCTGGCTAAAAAGGTATCTCAAAGGCCCGCACTGGTTATCGGTGTTCCTGTTGGATTGGTAGGGGCTGAAGAAAGTAAGGAGATGCTTATGAAAGAGGAAATACCCTTCATTACCGTGCGAGGAGAACGAGGGGGAAGTCCACTTGCGGTGAGCATTGTTAATGGTCTAGCGCTCTTGGCATTGGAGAACAGAAATGAGTGAATATGGAACGCTTTACGGAATTGGGGTAGGCCCGGGAGACCCTGAGCTTATAACGCTGAAGGCAAAAAAGATGTTGGAGAAAGTGGGCCACGTTTTTACTCCCGTAGCGGGAAAAGGGAAAAAGAGTATCGCATATAGCATTGCTCAAATGTTCATCTCTCCCGATGCCACGGTTGAGACCCTGCTATTTCCTATGACTACCGATCAGACGGTATGTGAGGAAGCGTGGAAAGAGAACGTAGAAAAGATTTTCACCGTTCTAGAAAAAGGCAGTGATGCAGCCTTTATAACCATTGGGGATCCTATGACCTACAGTACTTATAGTTATCTTCTTAAGAAGGTGCAGTCCATGCACCCTCAGGTAAAATCAATTACCATCCCTGGTATCACTTCTTATGCGGCTGTAGCGGCCTCCGCCAATCTGCCCTTGGCTGAGGGGAGTGAGATCCTGACCCTGATTCCTGGTAACACTCCCCGTGAAAAGATAAAACTGCTTCTTTCCTCTTCTCATACATCGATTCTACTAAAACACCATAAGAATACGAAAGACATCTATAACATTTTACAGGAGATGAACTTGGAAGATAAGGCAATCTATGTCAGTCGGTGTGGGTTTGAAGATCAAATTGTCACCTCAGACCCGCCCCAGGATTTGTTAGAAAAGACAGATTATCTTTCCCTTCTCATTGTTAAGAAATCTTAGGCGCAGACTTGCTATGGCCAATTCCACTCGTAAGAGTCCCCTTCGAACCGGCTATACTACCGGCACCTGTTCCTCTGCTGCCGCGAAAGGTGCTGTCATGACCCTGCTGGGTGTTTACCCAAAGGCAGTAGAATTAAAACTTCCCCTTGGAACTACCGCTACCATTCCCCTTAAAGAAAGCTGGGTAAAGGGTGGTACTGCTTACTGTACGGTCATTAAAGATGCGGGAGATGACCCCGATGTTACCCACGGTGCTGAAATTGGTGCAAAGGTTTCCCTCATCCCTTTAAAAAAGAAAAGTGAAGGTGGTACGCTGTCTATTATTCTCAAGGGTGGTGAAGGAGTAGGGGTGGTAACCAAACCGGGGCTTCCCGTAAAAAAGGGGGAGGCGGCGATTAATCCCGTTCCCAGGAAGATGATCAGAAGTTCCGTAAGAGGCGCCCTTTCAAAGGATTCCAAGCTTAGTACCTCAGTGAGTAAAGTGGAAGTCACCCTGTTTGTTCCTCAGGGAGAGGAACTTGCCAAAAAGACCTTTAATCCCAGGCTTGGTATTCTCGGTGGTATTTCTATTCTAGGGACCACTGGCATTGTAAAGCCCTTCTCTCATCAGGCCTATAGAGAGACTATCTGCTGTGCGCTCCAGATTGCCAGGGCAGCGGGGTGCAAGGAGGTCATCTTGTCCACAGGCGGATTGAGTGAACGTTTGGCAAAAACGTATTTGCCCCGGCTAAGCGAAGAGTCGTTCATTCAGATGGGTGACTATGTGGAATTTTCCCTTAACCAGGCGATCCAAAAAAAAATCCGTCGCATTACTGTAGCTGCCTTCATGGGGAAGTTATCAAAGATTGCAGCCGGCTGTAGCTATACACATGCCCGAAGCTTTCCTTTAGATGTGGAGTTTCTGGTGTCGCTGGGGAAAGGGGCAGGGATAAGACCGAAGGTGTTAAAAGAGATTTCCCAATCTATTACTACTCGTGGTATATTGGAAATTCTTTTAAAACGCAGAGAATATACCCTTATTAACCTGGTGTGCAATAAGGCAGTTGAAAAGCTTTATCAGATGAGCGCTCAAAAGGGAGCCATCTTTTTAGTGCTCTTTTCTTTTGATAATGAGGTGCTTTGGTATGGCGGTAAAGAAGGCAAAATTGCGGGCATCCGCTAACACCGTAACGGTTGTTGGGATAGGTATGTCCCCGGAGGACCTGAGCAATAAGGCTCTTTCCACGATTGAAGAGGCTGACATCCTCATTGGAGGGAAAAGACATCTTAATTATTTTCTAAAGCTTCCTGCAAAAAAAGTTCCCATCTCTAAAAACCTTAAACCCATCCTGAATGTTATTACCACATCTCTGAAGAAGAAGAAAAAGGTTGTGGTCATTGCCTCCGGGGACCCAGGCTATTATGGTATAGCAAAATATCTGGTTGCACAGCTGGGTAAGGAAAAGATTGAGATCATGCCGAATATAACCACTTTTCAGGCTGCCTTTGCAAAGATTAAAGAGAGCTGGGATGATGCTTTCCTCTTAAGCCTTCACGGAAGACCCATACCCCATCTGGCATCTCTTATGAGAAGACATAAGAAGATGGGAATCCTTACTGATAACACTAATACTCCTCAAAAGATTGCAAAGAGTATACTTTCAGAAGATCAGTCTCTTAAAGCAGTGGATGTTTTTATCTTAGAGCAGTTGGGAATGAAAAAAGAAAAAATTCACAAATACCCCTTGAAGAGTATCAGCAAAAAGTCGTTTTCATCGCTTAGCGCCATGATTTTGATTGCTAAAACCCGGGGTGAGAAAAAAAAGGAAGAGAACATCTCCCTGGGTATCCCTGATGTTCACTTCTCACACCAGAAAGGGCTTATCACCAAGGATGATGTGCGTATCTTCACCCTGGCAAAACTCAACCTTCTAAAGGAAGGGGTTTTCTGGGACATTGGGTCAGGTTCAGGTTCCATTGCTGTTGAGGCGGCACTCCTTGCCCCAGAACTTGAGATATTTGCAATTGAGAAGTATAAGAAACGTATCGAAGACATTAAAAAAAATATTCGCACATTCAATACCGTTAACACCATAACGCCCGTTTTGGGGGAGGCACCCCAGATACTTAAGGGACTTCCTACACCACAAAGGATATTTGTTGGCGGAAGCGAAGGGAAACTACTGCCGATTCTCCGTTACTGCCGGCGTGCGTTGTTCCCATCAGGCAAGGTAGTTATCAATGCGGCGACCCTTGAAACGGTAAATGGTGCAGTAGCATTCTTTGATAAAGCAGGTTGGCCTTCCATGGTAACACTTCTCAACATTTCTAAGATGAAGAAAATCGGGGAGCAGAAGAGGTTTCAACCTCTAAACCCCGTCTTCATTATTGAAGGCAGTAAGCCTGAAGATGGAGGGAAAATTGATGAGTAGGATAAATTAAGGCGCACAGCCAAACAATACAGTTTAAACCCAGATTTTGCAGTAGGTGTCGTGGCGAGGCGTAGAAAACCGCAGCGAAACGCGCAGTTGGAGCGATTTTGCGACGATGGCATATTCATAAATATGTTGAGGAGCAAAATCGTGAAACAAGCGTTGCAGCAATGATTTGAAAGCTTTTAAGCTTTCCGGAGCTTAATATAATCATATATTATACATGACTCACGGCTTCACCTTAGAGTCATGGGCCGGTCAAGCCGCAGTAGATAGCTATTGCAAATTCTGGGTTAAAACCCATACCAGGTTGTGAGTTCATCAACCGGGACCCGGGGTCTCTCAAACGTATTTAACGCCGAATCCTTAACGGGAATCCCCACAGCAACGCCACCCAGTAGTGTTTTATCATCCGGAATTTCTAAAAGCTCTTTGATGTCTTCCCTGCAAATGGTAACAACCCCCAGCCAGCAGGTTCCCAGCCCCCGGGCATGGGCTGCAAGCAAAAAATTCTGCAGCGCTGCTGCGGTGCCGTACTTGTATGAATCATTATCCCTTGCATAGTGGAGAAATAAAACCGCCACCGGCGCGTCAAAAAAACGCAGCATCTTCTCAAAAAACTTAGCTGGGTTAATGTCATCCCGCTCAGCGACCCGGCTTAAGGTTTCCATGATCTCGTCTTTGCGCTTCTCACAGGCTTCGGGTAAATCAGCAGGATCACTGCCCTGCATGCGTTCAAAGAAATGCTGTTCAATGCACGCATTCACCTTAGCAAGTTTTTCCCCGGCAAGCACAATGAATTCCCAGGGCTGCTGATTGGTCGGATTGGGGGCCCAGATGGCAGCTTCAAGACATTCCCGGATAACAGCCCGGGAAGGCATCTCCTGTTCAAAAACCCTGATACTTCTGCGTGATTTAATGAATTCCAGCATATCCATGGTGTGCACTCCTTTCACAAAGTGGAATAATGTGGTTGTCAGTGAAAAAGTCAAAATATTGATTATAATTTTTAATACCCCGCTGCTTGCGGCGGGGTGAAATCAAGAAATTAAATTTGGGTCCAGGGCTTGCCCTGGGTTTAAGGAGTTTTTAAAATGAATCAAAATCAATGGCTTCAAATTTCACTCTGTTTTTATCCAATTTTCTCCCGGGTTGTTTTAAAGAACGGAAAATTAAATTGAAAGGCGATTTTTTTAATCGATCTGGAATACTAATGGACCATTTGGAATGTTTCAAGTTTGGATCCATCCCAATCCAGAGCTTCGGTTTACTGCGTTTTAGCGCTGATTGTAGTTCATGTTGTGAGATGAAACCCTTATCGATTTTCATGATCAGAGGGAGGCCATACACAGGTCCTCCATAAAGAAAAGAGTAATTACCATGCCGATAGCAGGAGTAGTGTAACGAAGGGCTGCTAATCCTCCACTTAAACATTTCAGTGTTCCAAAACCTTTCCCATCCAGTTTCTACCTGATTGTCTTCGTTAATTTGTGGTAGCCGAAAAAGAATTTTACTTTGTAAGGGAGAGACAAGTTGAAACTCAAGACGGTTAATAAAACCATGCGTGCTATTATAATTAGCAATTCCAAAGACATGGTCGGCATCTTGGGATTTTGCCAAGTCATAGGTTTGTTCAGCTAGCTTTGTAAATAAGCCCTTTCCTTGATGATTGGGATGAATAACCGTATGAAGGGAAAGAGCCGCTAAAACAATCTCTCCATCGATTTTTACCTGTACAGGAATAACCGTGTAGTGTCCTGCCAGTTGATCATCGTGCCAGGCATTTACCCCGATAGCCCTTCCACAAGGATTCTTCCTGTAAAGCCATTTGGTATATTCAAAGGTTAATTTCTTTGTTTCTGGCCAGGCCATTTTTAGAAGACTTAAAGTCTGCTGCAATTCGTGATCGGAAA
>JAZFSJ010000206.1:0-6186 GCA_036446115.1 Thermodesulfobacteriota bacterium
TTCTGTTATCTTTATCTCTGAGGTTCGATGATTACCTTTATGGAATCCTGAGCCTTCGCCACAAGATCGAATCCCAATCCCGTTTCAAAGAGACTCAGCCTGTGAGTAATCATGTCCTCTACGGTTACTCTCTTTGTTTTAATTAATTGAAGTGCGGTCAGGTGGTCAGCACGATCACCTGCATAGGAAGTAGTAAGGGTTACATCATTACGCCAGAAAAGCTCGTTAATTGAAAGGGGAACGGTAGTATCACGGTCTGTAGGAGCGAAAAAAAGTATCGTTCCCCCTCGCTCCACTGATTGCAATGCCTGGGTAATGGCCGATACCGCACCCGTGCATACAATCACACAATCCGCCAATTCCCCCCCATTTATTGTCTTAATCTTTGAGGCCACATCTTCCTTCGCGTTAATAACTTCATCAGCACCAAAGCGCTTAGCTTTTTTCAATCTATACTCAGAAATATCTGTCGCGATCACCCTGGCTGCACCCAGCACACGGGCCAGGTGAATATGAAGCATACCGCCGATACCACTGCCCAGGATGAGAACAGTACTACCCGGCTGCAGTTTAGCCCTCTTCTGAGCACGCAGTACACAGGCCAGAGGTTCGATGAAGGTAGCCTCTTCAAAAGAAACCTCATCGGGCAAAAGATACACCCCACGGTCTACATTGATGGCAGGTAGCCTAAGGGACTCGGAAAAACCCCCGGGATCAAAATTAGTTGTGCGCAGCGTATCACAGGCAGTAGGATGACCCGTAAGACAATAGTGGCAAGTATTGCAGGGGACATGATGGGAGGCCGAGATACGATCACCAACCTTGTAGCCCTCAACACCTTCTCCCACATCCACAATAACGCCTGCAATCTCATGACCTAACACCAGTGGAGCCTTGTGAATACGATACCACTCCATCACATCACTGCCGCAGATACCGCTTGCTTCCACTCGCACCAGTAGCTCACCAGGACCAATCTCAGGTGTGGGCACCTCCTCTACCCGCACATCTTTATTATTGTAATACATGGCAACGCGCATACAGGACCTTCTCAAAAACGTTTTATTTCCTGCTTGAAGCTAAATACCGCAAAAATAAAGCTAACCATAAAAGTTAACTTTTGAATTTAACACAGGGTCAATGGTACTGTCAATATAAAGAAAATGAAAAAGGGTACAAATTAGGATGTGGATTTACGCAGATAATACAGAAAACTTATTAAAAAATTTAAAAATTAATCAGACCTACTTAGGCCGGCAAACTGCAAACTGACAAGCATGCAGGCTAATGCGAAACGCAACTTCATAATGATGTTGACTAGGTGAAAACAAACACTAAGATTCCGCCGATACTTTTTTCCCTATTTCCTGAAAGATTTTTAATTTACTTAATGCTTCCATATAGGTATAGGTTACAGGAATGATAAGCAAAGTAAGAAGGGTCGATGTAATAAGCCCCCCTGCTACAGCCACAGCCATAGGCTGTCTCATTTCACTCCCCACCCCTATTCCCAGCGCTACCGGAAGTACCCCTGCCACGGTAGAAAATGCCGTCATGAGAATGGGGCGAAATCTGACACATCCTGCTTCAACTATGGCCTCTTTTATCAGCATGCCTTTTTCTCTTTGTTGATTAGCATAATCTATCAACAAAATACCGTTTTTAGTAACCAATCCCACCAGGAGAACAAAGCCGATCATGGAAAAAAGATTTAAAGTATTTCCTGTAATATAAAGGAGACCAAATGCGCCTATGAAAGAAAGGGGAAGGGCGATCATGATGGTAAAGGGATGAATGAAACTCTCAAACTGAGCCGCCAAAACCATATAGGTAAAAAGAATAGAAAGTATAAAGGCCATTCCAATGTAGTATATCGTTTCTTCGTACATCTCTGTACGACCTGTATGTTGCCTCGAAAATTCTTCCGGAAGAATTTCACCAGCGATTTTTTCAAGTGCGACCATTGCAGGTGCCAGGGTCATCCCCTCCAAATTGGCATAGATCATGACCGCCCTTTGTCTATCGAAACGATTGATAATAGAGGGACCGTGGGCCGGTTTAAGGCTAACAAAATTATCAAGCTCCATAAGTTGACCACTCCCTGATCGAATCCATATCTTCTTGATGTCAGAGGGAAGATTCCTTTCTTCCTCAACCAGGCGAACACGAACATCGTAACTCTCACCACCACGCTTAAATTCCACCACATCTATCCCTCCAATAAGCGCACCTATGGCGCTGGCAATGGATTCCACCGAGACTCCCGCATCGGCTGCCTTTTTTCGATTAATTTTAACCTGCACCTCCGGTTTGCCCAGTTCCAGATTTCGATCGATATCTATGAAACCATCTGTCGCCTCCATCCTTTCCATAATCTTTCTGGAGTATTGATCTAATTTCTCTAAGCTGGGACCTTGGAGTACATATTGAATCTCTTCATCCCTCCTCGCAGAACCCAGGATAGAGACAGCTGAAACAGCGACTGTGATATCAGGAATCTCCCATAGCTTCCTTCTGACGTCCTGCAGTATATCCACCTGGGATTTCTTTCTCTTCTCCTTTGGAACCATAGTCACAAAAGAGATGCCCTTATTGGATTGAGCAGTGCTTCCCTCCTCTCCAAACCCTGTGAGGGAAAAGATTTGTTGAACTTCTGGAATTTTTCTCAATTCCTCCTCCACTCTCTGAAGTACTTGATCCGTCTTGTGGATTGAGTATTCCAGGGGAGTCTCGATTCTTACTACAAATTTACTCTTGTCTTCTTCAGTAACAAATTCTTTGTCTAAAACAACAAAGGTCCACCCACCAAGTGCCAGAGAAAGCAGACCCAGCATAACGATAGTGAAACGGTGCTCCAGCGCCCAAGTAAGCAGCTTCCGATAAAGTTCAGTCATGCGAGTCATAAATAGATCGAAGATGTGAAGGGATTCCCATCTTCCAGTGGAAAGTTTGAGGAAGCGGGAAGCAAGCATAGGAACTATGGTGAGTGATATAAAGGCAGAAATCAAGATCGCACACGCCACAGTTATGGCAAATTCAAAAAAGAATTTGCCCACCAACCCCCCCATGAAGGCTACCGGAAGAAACACCGCAACCAGAGCCACTGTAGCAGCAATTACTGCAAACCCAATTTCCGATGATCCCTCCTTGGCTGCCTGCATGGCACTCTTGCCCATCTGCCGGTGACGAAAGATATTTTCTACCATTACAATGGCATCATCGATAACGATACCGACAGACATGGCAAGACCCACCATGGTCAAGTTGTTCATGGTAAAGCCCAGGGCATACATGGCCGTGAAGGTTGAAATAATTGAAGTGGGAATGGAAATGGCGCTAAAAAGAGTGGTGCGTATATTCTGAAGAAAGAGCATGATTACCAGGGCAGCCATCAATCCACCGATAATGAGATGTAATCTAACTTCGTCTATGGATTCTTTAATGAAGGTAGAATCATCACTTGATATCTCAATCTGCATCCCTGCAGGAAGGAATCTTTTAATTTTGTTTAGTTCCTCCTTCACAAGGGTAGATACGGCAAGCTTATTTGCTCCTGAACGAGGAGAAATACCAAGACCGACCCCTTGTATTATCTCCTTTTTCTTTGAGGTGTATCGGGCAATGGTTCGTACATCTTCGCGTCCCTTTTCAGCATAACCAATATCACGTAAAAGAACGGCTGTACCTTTACGGTAAGCTACGATCAAATCATTGAAGGTTTCAGGGGTAGGAAATTCCCCCATGGTTCTTACTAAAAATTCTTTTTCTCTTGTTTCTACCTTCCCTCCCGGAACCTCAAGATGCCCTTTTTTAAGAGAGCGGATGATATCATGGACAGTAAGATCATGGGCAGCAAGTTTATCTCCCTCTAGCCAGATACGCACTTGTAACTCACGCCCCCCGTTAATTTGAACATCGCCTACCCCCTCTAGCTTTTGAAGGAGAGGGCGAATTTTATCATCAGCATATTCCGTTAAATCTTCTATTGAGTACTGCTCACCGAAAAGCGTGAGCCAGAGAATCGGCTGGGCATTGATATCCAGCTTCTCAATTGCAGGTGTTTCCGCTTGATCAGGGAGTTTCCAGAGTTTTGCAGAAACTTTATCTCGAGCCTCCTGGGCACCTACATCTATATCTTTATAGAGTTCAAAAGCGATTAAAATACTGGAAAACCCTTCAAGGCTATTTGAAGTGATATGCTTGATGCCACTAATCCCGCCTATGGCATCTTCAAGTTCATCTGTGATATTATTGTCTACTTCTTCGGGGCGCGCATTCTCCCATAAGGTGCTCACTGAAACCAGGGGGAAATCTACATCCGGATATATATCGACCCCTAAGCGTCCTAAAGAAATAATGCCGAAAATCAGAAGCGCCAAGACCATCATGGTAGCAGTAACAGGTCGTTTAATACAAAAATCGGGAAGAAACATCTTTTTCTCTGAGAATAACTGGGTTAAATGATAAAAGAATTAAACTTTGTTCTCTGAAATGGTCTGTGTGCCTTTTTCCGAAATCCTGTCTCCATCCTTAAGCGAAAATTTACCCTCCTTAACCACGGATGCTCCAGGGGATAAGTCGCCCTCAACCTCAGCTTGTCCTTCAAAAACTAACATGATTTTTACAGGCACTTTTTTTGCTCTATCAGAATCAATCCTAAAGACATAGGTTTCATCTTCTTTAACTACCAAAGCCTCCCAGGGGATGACCATTGCATGGTTATGGATTTCGGTAGTAATCGTAGCATTAGCAAACATCCCTGGAGTGAGTATATTATCCTGATTAGCTATCTTAGATTTTACAAGAAATGTACGGGTAGAAGTATCAATATCAGGAGAAATAAAGTAAATAGTTCCAGCAAATTCTTCTTCAGGATAGGCCTCTACCGTTACCAGAACCTTTTTGCCAGTTTTGATAGAGGGGACATATTTTTCCGGAATGCGAAAGGAAAGTTTCAAAGGGTCAGTTTGGACAACCTTAACGATAGGATCTCCTACGCCGATATAATCACCTATAGACACAAGCCTTTCCGAGGCAAAGCCATTGAAAGGAGAATTGATGGAGGTATCCTTTAGCTGTTCTTTTTTGAGCAACAGGTTGGCTTCAGCCTCCTTAATAATGGCTTCCCCGACTTCCTTTTTAGTAATAATATCATCATATTCCCTTTGGGTAATAACTCCATCCTTAAGCAAGTCCATGTTGCGAAGGACATTTCTTTTTGTGTTACCTAATTCAGCTTGATATTGAACTATTCTCGACTCTATACTCTCTACCTCAGCTTTAATCTTAACATCATCCACCTTAACCAGTATTTCTCCTCCTTTAACTCGCGTGCCTTCTTCAAAAAATATTTGCTTAACTTTTCCTTTGGCTTCTGACTTAACTAGAACTGCTTCGTTTGCTTCCAATGTTCCAACTTGCTTAATAATATGATGCACATCCATTGCTTTAACCTTACCAAGAGTTACAGGGATAGCGATATCCTTTTTGGAAGGAGCTTCTTTACTGCCACATCCGAGTACAATTATTGTGATAACGCATAAAACATGGAATAATAAATGTGCTTTAATTTTCATTTTAACCTTTTTCAATATGAGGTTTTTATTATAAGAAATTGGAATAGTGAAATATCGATATAAAATAATGTTTTATTTACTTATATTTCTGTTTTTAGATGATGGGATGTGTCCCTACCCAAATCCCTTCAACTGTTTCGGGTCCAGGATTTTCCCAACTGTGTGGGATGGAGGAATCAAAATAGAGGCTGTCTCCTTCTTCAGCCACATATTCCTTCTGATCAAGAATCAATTTTATCTTTCCTTTGATGATATAAATAAATTCCTGTCCCACCCTGGTTACGGCATCGGTTTTCCCTCCCGGTTCACCAGAAAAATAAATGGTTTCCATTTTCTGATCGGGAAAGCGGGTGGAGAGCAGTTCAATGGTAAGTTTAGTTTTATTATTGTAATAGGAATCTCGCTTTTCCTTTTTAACCAGTACATCCTCTACAGGACTATCCTCTCTAAAAAGATCTGTTAATCTAATTTCAAGGGCAGAAGCTACCCTCATCAAAGAAGTAATCGAGGGAGAGGTCTTATTCAATTCAATTTGGGAAATAAAACTCTTGGTAAGGGAAGATTTTTTAGCCACCTCTTCCAAGGTCATATTTTTTTCCATCCTGATAGC
>JAZFSJ010000207.1:0-4372 GCA_036446115.1 Thermodesulfobacteriota bacterium
GCTGCAATAAATTCATCCATGAACTTGGGATTGACCGAAAGCTCAAAATAAGTCATCTTCTTTGCAATAAGAGTGGCTTCTTTAAGGGCATGTGTGGAAAGGAGTGCCATGCGTGCTCCACTAAGAGAGCTGTTGCCGATGAATTGAATCTTTTCTATAGCTATATCAGGTAACATGCCGATAGTAATGGCACGCTTAATATCCAGGTAGTTACCAAAGCCCCCCGCCACGAATATGTGATCCAACTTTTGAGCACTCATACCCGCGCTTTCGAGTAACAACTTTTCCGCTGCAAAAACAGCCGCTTTAGACTTGATTATATTTGCGATATCTGATTCTGTGAACACGATATCTTCTCCTGTATCCGACTTATCGGCGAAGGCCAAAATGAACTCTGATTCTCCCTCCCGCTCGCGGATACGCGGGTTCTGAGAATCCTTCTGAAATTTTCCTGTGGGGTCGATAATTTTATTTTGAAACAGTTCAGCTATAAGATCAATTAATCCAGAGCCGCATATGCCACGTGCTTTAGTTCCTCCGATAGTGGAAAATTTTAACTCACCGTCTTCAATTGTTACTTCCTGAATAGCACCTGTAGTTGCTCGCATGCCGCACCGTAACCCACCGCCTTCAAAAGCTGGGCCTGCAGAGGCTGAGCAGCAGACCAGCCAATCATTGTTCCCGATGGTTATTTCGCCATTAGTTCCCAGATCAAGAAGGGCAGAGATTTGTGAGGAGTTGTTAATGCCGGATGATAATATTCCTGATGTGATATCTCCTCCTACATAACTGCTGACACCGGGCATGCAGATGATAACCGCTTGAGGAAGGATATCAATGCCGATATCAGATGCCCGGAGAGGGGTATAGATATTGGAAGAAGGAATATAGGGCTCAAGTCTGATATTACAGGGGTTTAATCTCAGTAGCAAATGGATCATAGTAGGATTACCTGCAGCGACGATACCCGTTATTTGTTCTTTTGAAATATTGTTTTCTGAAACGAGTTGTTTGATTAAGTGGTTGATGTTCTCTAAAATTGCTTTGTTGAGGGGAGTGAGTCCGTTTTTGGTACAGGCAAAGACAATGCGGGTAATTACATCTTCTCCATAGCTGATTTGCTTATTGTAAGTGCCGCTGGACCCCAGGACCTCACCAGTTGCGAGATTAACCAGCTCGGTAACTACAGTAGTGGTGCCCACGTCGAGTGCAATGCCAAAATTGTTCATGGAGGTATCCCCTGGCTCTACCTGAATAATTTCTGTGGTGTCGTTGTGCTCCCACAAGGTTACCGTCACTTCCCATTTGTTTTGTCGAAGCAGTTCGGGTAATTTCCTTAGACACTCTAGGTTGATATCCAGGCTAGAAACTCCCCCCTTTTTCTTTATTTCTCTGAAGAGACGTTCTTGATCGGGTACGGTATCGTTAAGGGTGGGCTGGGGGAGGGGTAAAAATATTTTTCTGGTTAAAGGGTGATAGTCTGAGTGTTCCCCTTGTCCGGTAAATTCCTTTCCTGCCTTATCTGGAGCGCTGTACACAGGGGTTGTCCCTGATTTTAATATCTGGTCACCTTCCAATGCTGCCTGTGAGGGAACTGAGACAACGAGATCATTGTGAACTTCTGTCTGACAAGCGAGCACATAACCCTGTTGTATCTCGTCCTTTGTGAGAAAGGTCGTGGAAGAAGTATTTCTATCAACTGCACCTTCTACTATCTTGACTTTGCATCTCCCGCAGACTCCCTCGCCTCCACACTCACTGTTTATATTGATGCCTGCCTGGTGAGACGCCTGCAGCAAATTATCTCCATCTTTTATGAGTACTTCTTTACCTGCTGGTTTGAATAAAACCTTATACTCTTTCATGAAAAGTATCCTCCTCAAAATTAAATACTTTTACCGGCAGGTGCCGAGAAAGCCCCGCCTTGTAAGCGGGGATGAATCGGCACAATTCATAAATAATCAAATTTAAACTCCGGGATGCCCCGCGCTGCCTGGCCGGTTAAATGCGAAGCTTATTTAACTAGGGTGCGCGGGGAGCATCACTTTGAATAGTATATTTGATCTGAAAGTCTCTTACACTATATACCACAAATGCTTCATAAAACGAAGGATTGATTATAGTGAAGTGTTTTAAGGTGGGTTATGTCAGACGAACTGCCGTTTAGTACTAATTTTCTTTTATAAACAAAAGAGGAAATACAATATCGCTTATACAACAAGGTATCCAGACTGAAATGAAGAGGAAGAAAATAATAACTATGTAGGTTAAAGGGGACAGAGAACTGCCCAGTGCCATAATAATGTGAAATAATGATGCCCAGGTACTTAACAAAACGTGTCCGTAATGGGGTAATTTTGTAGCTGGCTTGAAATAGGCGATTAGAATTCCAATGAGCGCTAAAGGATTTATCAACCACCATTCCTCAATAAACCCTAGATGCATGCTCCTGTTGGGGAGATTAAGCAACGATTCCCCAATGTAGGGAATGAGTGAATCACTTAATGTGGCTATACCTATTGAACCGACATAACCGATGATAATTAATACCCAGAGCTTAAAATTTCCTCCTACATGCAGTTCATACATGGAAGCGGTAACGAGGGCACTCACAAGGACATGTAGTGGATGGAGGGTATAAAAAATGGTATAGGAAGTCTTAGAGGAGAGATTACTACTCAGGAAAAGGATCATAAGGATTATTCCGGTGAATGCCCCAACAACAGTAAAAGGAGTATGGTCTCTTAGTTCCTCAAGGATTTTTCTAGTCAACCGCGTACTCCTCTTTATGTCTTTTAACATTCACCGATATACACCTGACATCTGATGACGGAAGGCTCAATGCTGAGTGAGGTATTTTCATCGAAGACCAACGCAGCAAGGCAATGTGAAGCTTATAGCGATTTGTCAAACAGCTGTTTAAGGTTGTCTTTAGACTGAGCTCCAACCGTTTGCTCGAAAACTTTCCCGTTTTTGAACATGATTAGTGTGGGGATGCTTCTAATGCCGAACTTGCTGGCTGTATCTGGGCTGTCATCTACATTGAGCTTTACAATTTTTACCCTACCATCATATTCTTTGGCAAGTTCTTCCAGGACTGGGGCAATCATCTTGCAGGGACCGCACCAGGGTGCCCAGAAATCGACCAGCACGGGCATCTCGGAATCAGTAACTTCGCTTTTAAAATTGGAATCATTAACCTCTATTGCCATTATGGGATCCTCCTTTTTAATTGTGTGGCTTATAGGTTAGTTGCTGAGTGAGCCAGATAGGCACTTATTTTATTCCAGATGGTTACTCTGCATGCTCGTTTACTTAACTCTTACCTCAGCATGGAGTTGGATATAATTGAGGATGTCGTTGCGTCGTAAAATACCCCTTACCCTGTTCTCCTGTACTACGGGAATCTGATGTATGTTTTTAGCTGTTAATTTACCCAGAGCAACATTTGCATTTTCTTCCGGGGAAACCTTTTCCAACAGTTCTTTTGACAACATAATTTCACTTATGGGTGTAGTAGGCCATCGTTCTTTTGGTAATTTTTTGACATCAGCCAAACAAACAATTCCCTGAACCATCCCTTCATCAACAACCAGAAATCCGTGATCTCGATGGCGCATTATATAATCGTCTACCAGACGTTGGATGCTTAAAGTCGGAGGAACGGTATCGAGGCTGGTAATCATCAAATCTTCTACTTTTACTTCGCGCAGCGCATCCTTGAGCAGTAAATGGCGGTAGCTCCTATTAGCGGCATTATATAAGAACCAACCGATGAGTATAAACCAGATGCCATTTACAGATATGGCTTTAAGTCTAAACATTGTTATTATGCCAAGGGATATAAGGAGAAAGGCTACCAGCTTGCCACAGAAGGATGCTATTTTAGTGGCTATTTTTACATTTTTAGTATATCCCCAGATGATAGCTCTTAGGATGCGGCCGCCATCCAAAGGGAATCCAGGTACTAAGTTGAAGCATGCAAGAGCAATGTTTATTAAACATAGGTAACTAAAAATAGAGGCAGCAGGTGGGCTGATTTTACCACTGAGCCACCAGGCGATACCTGAAAAAACACCTATCACAATGCTGGTAAGCGGTCCTACTGATGCAATCAGAAATTCTTTAAGGGGTTCATCCGGCTCTTCGGCTATTTGCGCCACTCCACCGAAGATAAAAAGGGTAATGTTCTTTACCTGTTCACCCTGTTGAATAGCTACTAGAGAGTGGGAAAGTTCATGGGCTAAGACTGAGGAGAAAAAGAGGAGGCTGGCAATAATCCCCAGTGACCAATTGAGAAATGGGGACCAGTCTGCATTCTGAGAGGGAAAATACTCTCCTGCGAGGGTCCAGGTGACAAGCATAAAAATAA
>JAZFSJ010000208.1:0-2098 GCA_036446115.1 Thermodesulfobacteriota bacterium
TAAGATGTTCATGTTCTTTATTAGTCTTAGCAATACCAGAGGTATTGGTAATCTCTTTCCAGAGCTCTGGGTAGGCCATATCCTGGTGACAGGAAAGACAGACAGTAAACCTGCCCAGCATCTCCAGCTCTTCATGATTAAAGGGCCTCGCACCAGCATGTGAAACATCTTGTGCCTGCACTCCCTTTTCATCCACCATTCGTTCTAAGGAAAGGATGTCCGGCGAACTGAATGAACCCCATCCTAAAGATTTTTCCCTATTATGACACGACTCACAACTTCTTGATTCCCTGGTTATAGTGTGGGGCTGAATAGGATTCATCGACCACCCCGGAAGTCTCAACCCTTCCTGATTTTTTCCTGCAGTCTTAAAAACCCTATTTAAAGAGGTTATTCCCCCCTGCTGGTCAATATGGGTAAAAGACACCTGGCAGCCAGTAGTGTATGGAGAAACTTTTCCTTTTCCATTGAGACCCAGAGCGGGATGTTCCCAGCGAACATAACCGGTTCCTCCATTCCACACACCAGGAGAAGATTTGGCAGAAATATGTTCGCTAATCCCTTCCACCCAGTCTGAGGGTGAAAGCTTACGGTCGTCCCTTTTTAAGTGACAGCCATAGCATTGGGTCACTGTTTTGACATGACAACTATAGCATTCCAACTGATTCTTCCCCTCCATGACCGTAGTATGAGGAAGGATAGCCATAGCAACAGGTAAAGAACTCGCCTTTGACATCCTGGCCAGCTGTGGGACCTCAATCTCCTTTTCACTTACCTTTTGCGTGAGGATGACCTGTCCCCCTTTTTTGATCACATGAGGCAAAAGTTCACCGCGTTCATCTTTTAAGCTGGCAAAGCTCTCCGGTGTCCCGTGACAGGTTTCACAACGGATAGCAACTTGATCTTCCATCTTACTATAGATGTTACCATCTCCATGCAGATCATCTGAACTATGACAATCGATACACTCCATCCCCGCCTGATAGTGAACATCAGGCTCTACCTGAAAGGTGGGAGTACCATAACGATAGTCACCCTCTTTAGAACCGCTCGGTTTTTCTGCAGGAACCTCCCCAATGTATCCCATCCCGATCATCCTGCCCGGTCCTCCGTTATGGCAATGGAGGCATTGACGCGAAGGAACCTTATTAGTAATCACATGTTTTATAGGATGCCCCGGCGAATCTTTGGGTATGGTGGGATCAGCAGACTCACTCAAACCACTATCTGCATAGATCATGTGGCAGGCGGCACACCCTCCCGCTACATGCCTGCCTTCTATGGGTAAGCCTTCTGTATAGAGGTGACATTGAAGGCATTGGTGGCGCAAAAGATTATCCACATGAGAGTTATTCGAAAGGGGAAGGGATTTTAGTTCCCCTACCGCCCCTTTGTCTTTAGGAATATTCCCATCTTCATCCACCACCGCCCGAACACCATAGAGGCTCTTTTTGCTTTTCTGTTCTCCAAAGAGGTACCTCGCCCCGCTAATCTCTCCCGCACAGGTAGCCATCAGTGATTTTTTCATCCTTCCCACATGATTGCGCTTGCCATTTGAAATCGCCGGTGTGATGGGAAAAGGACTTTTATCGCCATGGCACTGCCCACAGGTTTTATCCACGATATTGAAGTCACTGGGATTGGCATACATGCCCCGATGCGCCTCTTCTGCTGTCGTCCCCAGGGGATTACCCAGATGGCAGGTCACACAGTTTACATTTGCCTCTGTCATTTTGGGACTGATATCCTCAATACCCTCATGACAGCTCAAACACCCCTTTTCCACTGCCTCTTTGAATTCCGGTCGGGTAAGGCTCTTGATAAATAAAGTTTCTTCTACATCTTTTTCCACCATTTTCTCATAGGAAAAGGAGGGGAAAAAGAAGAGGGAAACAGCAATAATCAGACCTACTGCACTACATTTCAACAAAACGATTCACTCCTTTTGTTTTCTACGCTCCATAAATTCTAACCAGCATTTCATTAAAACGAGGGGTTCCTGTTATAGGATCGTTGTGCTGATCGTCAATCAGATAGTTGATGCGAGCAACACTATCCGCCCCCTCGGGCGTGATAGAGAACATGGGCTTAGATATCC
>JAZFSJ010000209.1:0-7596 GCA_036446115.1 Thermodesulfobacteriota bacterium
AACCCTAGGCATCCGGATATCGGCAAGGACCACGTCGTACTTTTGTTCCTTAAAGAGATCAATTGCTTCCTTACCGTCAGCTGCACATGAAACCTCATACCCCTCCCTCTCCAGCATAATCTTAAGAGTCTCCCTGATACCAAACTCATCATCTACCACTAAAACACTTGCCATCTTAAACCTCAAAATGCTAATTATTCAGTTTGTTAAACTACCACACTGCCTATCTCCTTCACCACCCTGCCCTCTACTACAGTCCAAACGGCCTCTCCTTCCAGTTCCCAACCATGGAAAGGAGAATTTCTACTCTTGGATTTAAACTGAGTAACATCTACCTTCTTCTTTAATGATAGATCCATAATAGTAATATCCGCATCGGCACCTTGATTAAGGGTACCTTTGGATACACCCAGTATTTTTGCGGGATTGGCAGTAAATTTCGAAACCACCTCAGGTAATGACAAAACCTTCTCTTTTACCAATTGCAGCGCTAAAGAAAAAGCGGTCTCCAATCCCACTATCCCCGGTGAAGCATAATCAAATTCTACATCTTTCTCCAATGAAGAATGGGGAGCATGATCGGTAGCAATAACATCAAGGGTTCCATCTTTAAGACCCTCCTTTATTGCCACCACATCCTTAACACTTCTTATGGGAGGATTTACTTTAAAGTTGGTATCAAATGATTCCAGAGCCTCTTCGCTGAGGCTGAAATAATGGGGTGCCGTTTCTGCCGTTACTTTTATCCCCCGCGACTTGGCTTCACGGATAATTCTCACGGATCCTTCCGTACTCACGTGAGCAATGTGAACACGGCAACCTGCCAGTTCTGCCAAGAGGATATCTCTGGCCACTACTACTTCTTCGGCAGCGTTAGGAATTCTCTTAAGCCCCAATCGTGTAGAAGTAAAACCCTCATTCATTACACCACCGGCCACTAGATCTAAGTCTTCACAGTGACAAATAACCAGTAAATTAAAATTCCTAGCATACTCCATCCCCCGTCGCATCAATTCACTATTCTTAACCGACTTACCATCATCAGATACCGCTACTGCTCCTGCATTTTTGAGTTCACCCATCTCCGTAAGCGATTCTCCCTGAAGTCCTTTAGTAATTGCACCAATGGGAAAGACATTAACACATCCCTCACGCCTTGTTCTATCTAGTATATAATCGGTTACTGATTGATTGTCATTGACAGGGTTGGTATTGGGCATGCAGGTAATCGAGGTAAAACCCCCAGAGGCTGCCGCTTGACAGCCTGTCCTTATGGTCTCCTTATACTCGTGACCTGGCTCTCTCAAGTGAACGTGCATATCAATGAGCCCGGGAACCACTACCTTCTCCCGGGCATCAATAACTTGCGTTATTTTATTCTTCTCTTTCCCCTTCCCTCCTGGTCGAACCTCAACAATCTTTCCTTCATCCACCAGAATATCAAGATAGTCATCTACCCCATTCGATGGATCAATAACCCTTCCATTCTTTACCAGTAGCATCTCACCTCCTATTTCCCAATTAAGAGATATAACAAAGCCATTCTCACTGCCAGACCATTGGTTACCTGTTCTAATATGAGGGCATAAGGCCCATCAGCCACTTCGGGTGAAATCTCCACTCCACGATTGATGGGACCGGGATGCATGATCAATACACCCTTTTTAGCCTTTTCTAACCGATCCAGGTTCAAGCCAAAAAAGGTCGAATATTCTCGGAGAGAAGGAATAAGAAACTTGCTTTGTCTTTCCAACTGGATCCTCAGCATCATAATTACATCCATATCTTTAATAGCCTCCTCTAGGCTGGAAGCAAGCGTCACCCCCATCTTTTCTATGAAGTGAGGAATCATAGTAAAGGGCCCGTAAATAATTACTTCTGCCCCTAATTTATTTAAGGCATGGATATTTGATCTAGCGACTCTGCTATGTGTAATATCACCAATGATAGCTACTTTGAGTCCTTGCATAGTCCCCTTTTTTTCTTTGATAGTAAAGGCATCCAGCAGAGCCTGGGTAGGATGTGCGTGTGCCCCATCACCCGCATTAATGATAGAGGCTGGAAGCGAGTCGGCAAGGATCTTAGGCGCCCCTGCAACAGAATGCCTAATCACAACCAGATCAGGATTCATAGCCTGCAGGTTATTACCAGTATCTTTAAGGGTTTCTCCCTTAACCATACTACTGACAGAAGTCGAAATATTTACCACATCCGCACTCAGTCTTTTCCCCGCTATCTCGAAGGAGGTCCTTGTTCGTGTACTCGGTTCGTAGAATAAGTTAATAATTGTCTTCCCCCTCAAGGTGGGCACTTTTTTGATATCTCTGGTAGATATTTCCTTCATAGACTCCGCAGTATCCAAAATAAGATTAATTTCATCTACATTCAATTGCTCTATAGTCAAAAGATCTTTACTCTGCAAAGGCATTCTACTTTTCCTCCTGTATAATAACTTCGTCTATCCCGTCATCTTCCACCAGTTTTACCTCAATCAATTCTTTATGAGAAGTGGGAACATTTTTACCAACATAATCCGCTCTGATAGGCAATTCCCGATGTCCCCGATCTAACAACACCGCAAGCTGAATAGAGTGGGGACGCCCTAAATCAATAATTGCGTCCAAAGCTGCCCTGATAGTCCTTCCTGTATAAAGCACATCATCTACCAGTATTATCTTTCTGTCCTTGACAGAAAACGGCACTTCGGTTTTTCGTAAAATCGGCTGTGAAGCAACCTCTGAAAGGTCATCCCGATAAAGATTAATATCTAAGGCCCCAATGGGAACCTCAAAACCCCCAATCTCCTTCATCTTTGCGGAGAGCCTCTCAGCTAAGGTTACCCCCCTCCTTCTAATGCCAATGAGAAAAAGGTCTTTTCCATCTTTGTGTTTTTCTAAGATTTCATGGGCAATTCTTTTTAAGCTCTTATCTATCTCTTCTTGAGTTTGAATTAATTTTGTTCCCTTTTTCTCCATATCTTCTCCTAAAAAAAACTCCCCCTCACCTAAAAGGCAAAGAGGATATTCCTATTAAAGTCCTTGATCATTTCCATGGTAACCTTCTTAATCTCGCCGGATTAAATTAAAGGTTTTCTTATCTTAAATAGTACCTTATATTATATAAAAGTCAAAGGAAATTTTAGTTTTTGGGAAAGATTTTCTCAAGAAAAAATGCCCATGTAGAAAAAAGTGCCAATTTAGAGAGCATTTAAAATTCTATTATCACATGATAACAACACAAATAAGTTATTTAATGCTAATTATTACAATACTATATATAATATCTCTGATGTTATACTTTATCTAAGTATCTTATCAAATGCCAGTCTTATTGCAAATACCCCAGGCTTTTTAATGCCTCTTTAGTTTTTCTGTCGAGTTCAAATCTAGTAGACATCTGTCCGGTTTTATATTGGCTACGCCATTTCCGATAAAAGGATGTAAGCTCTTTAGCCTTGTCACCTACTAAGTTTTTCATCGGCTGCCTTTCCTTGGGATCCTTTTGCAGATCGAAAAATAAGTTATCTCCACTCTTCCAATTATTGTAAATGTATTTCATTCTTTTTGTTCTCACTGCTATCGTCTGCTCTTCAGGCCTCACGCCGAAATCATTAGTTTCACAGGTAATATAGCTTCTCACCGGCTTCGGTGTATCTGTCTCCATAATTTCCACCAAACTCCTACCGTCAAAGTCCCTACCCTCGATACCCACAATATCCAGTAAAGTTGGCATAATATCTATAATACTTGCCATTTCATCAATAGACTTGCCCTGATAGCCAGGCAAATATATCACACAGGGAATCCACATCACTGTTTCATATACCACCTGGCTGTGGTCCAAAAAGTTATCATGTTCATAGAGATTTTCTCCATGGTCCGAAACAATCACCAGTATGGTATTCCTGTAGATGCCCAACTCTTTGAGACCACCGATCAACTTTTTTAGCTGATGGTCAACAAACTTAATCTCACCATTATAGAGTCCATGTAAGTCCTCAAGATCAGACTGGGTTGGTGTGAAATAGTACGGGAATGTATAACGAGTCACCTTGTCTGGGTCATAGTATTCCATCGGCGGGTGGTAGGGAAGGTGTGGATCGTAATAATGAACCCATAAGAAATAGGGCGCTGATTTTTTTTTCTCCCTCAAAGTTGAAATGACTTTTTGAGTCGTCTCTTCAGCATTGCAATCAAAAACCTGATAGTTATGTGCAAACCATTCTTGATCCTTTAAATAGACACTGCCTTTGCAACTACTGAAATCGGAATCATAGTACGAAAATCCCTGATCCAGGTTAAACCGTACATCGAGAGGTAGCGCACTGACAAAAGCAAAGCAGGAATAATCATTCTCACTCAATATTTCGGCCATGGTAACAACTGAATCTTGCAGATAATAACCGTTTCTAGAGTCTCTTGGATAAAGTCCTGTTAAGAGGGAAACATGGGCGGGAAAGGTGGTCGAAGAAGTAGTAAACATTGACTTAAAAACAAAACTTTCTGCTGCGATCGAATCTATATAGGGAGTTATTTTGCGATAACCGTAACAACCCAGATGATCTGCCCTTAATGTATCAATTGAAATGAGTAGAATGTTGTAGCCTTTGAAGCGTGCAGATAGATCCTTACTCTCTTGCGTACACCCCAAGGAAGCGATAGCAATGATAGTTATCCCAATCAAGCGGGTTAGACGGTACCACCACATGTTACGCTCTCTTAGTGAATCAATTTCCCTATTCGTCTCCATTTGATATCACGCATAAAACCACCCCAGGACCAATAGATTAAAAATGCCTTGCCTTTCACTTTATTTAAGTTCACAAATCCCCAAAAGCGACTATCGGCACTCCGATCCCGGTTGTCACCCATTACAAACAAAGAGTCCTTGGGAACTACCTTGGGACCGTAGTTGTCTCTTGGCTGCACATGACCTGGAATAATGGTATGGTCGCGATACACCCTATACGGATCATCGTAGGGTTCATCATTGATGTAAATCTTTTTATCTCTGATTAAGATCTTATCCCCTTCCACTCCTATTACTCTCTTAATATAGTCCTTGCTTTCATCTTTAGGATAAATGAAGACAATAACCTCACCACGTTTCGGTTCCCTGAAATCAAAGAATTTCACGTCCGTATAAGGTATCCTGACCCCATACATGAATTTATTCACCAGGATATGGTCACCCACCAATAAGGTAGGTTCCATGGAACCAGAAGGAATCTTAAAGGCCTGAACCACAAAAGTCCTAATAATCAATGCGAGCACAATGGCTATGACTATAGCTTCAATGTTCTCTCGAGCAACACCCTTCTTTCTCATCAATTCTCCTTTATTCCCTAAAATACTGCATCCGTAACTTTACCACTTTGCGACTTCTCAATCCACATAAAAAATAGCTCACAGAACTATCCCTTCATGAACTTTCTCCTTTCATTTCCATCAATGCCAAAAATGCTGATTGAGGAATATCCACCCTTCCTATCCTTTTCATCCTCTTCTTTCCCTCTTTTTGTTTTTCGAGCAATTTTCTTTTCCGAGTGACATCACCCCCATAACACTTAGCTGTAACATTTTTCCTTAAAGCCTTTACCGTTTCTCTCGAAATGACCCTGCTTACAACAGCCGCCTGAATCACCACATCAAACATCTGCCGAGGAATGATCTTTCTCATCTTGCTGCACAGTTCCCTCCCTTGAACATAAGCCCTTTCCCGTGGAACAATAAGAGATAAGGCATCCACAATGTCGCCATTAATCAATATATCCAGTTTAACCAGGGAAGATGGTCTATAATCAGTGAATTCATAGTCAAAGGAGGCATACCCTCGAGTAATCGATTTCAACCTGTCATAAAAATCCACAATGACCTCACTTAAAGGAAGCTCGTAGGTGATTACTACCCTATGAACGCTGTGATATTCAATTTTCTGCTGCACCCCTCTCCTTTCTTCACAGAGTTTTAACACTGCCCCCATATATTCTCCAGGTAAGTGAATGGAGGCCACAACAAAAGGTTCTTCCATTAATGAAAGCTGCTGGGGTGATGGCAGATTTATCGGATTATCGACCATAATTACCTCACCACTTACCTTAGTTACTTTATAAACAACTGTAGGAAAAGTTATTACCAACTCCACCTCAAATTCCCTATCTAAACGTTCCTTAATAATCTCCATGTGGAGCAATCCTAAAAATCCACATCTAAATCCAAAGCCCAGGGCTTGAGACACCTCTGGCTCATAGCTAAAAGAACTATCGTTTATGTGAAGTCTTTCCAAGGCAACTTTTAAATTTTCATAGTTCCCTGATTCAAGAGGATAAAATCCACAAAACACCATTGGCTTCATTGGCTTGAACCCAGGGAAAGGGGCTGAAACCGGTTGAGCCGCATCTGTGATGGTATCACCGATCGTAACATCTGCCACCTCCTTTATCCCTGCCATTACAAAACCCAGCTCACCTGCCCTCAATTGCTCGACTTCAACCATATCGGGGTCAAAGAAACCCAGCCGACCCACTTCAAAGACCTTTCCTGACGACATAACCTGTATCTGCATACCCTTTCTTATCATACCATCAAAAATCCTTACCAGGACAACCGCACCCTGATAAGAATCAAACCAGCTATCAAAGATTAAAGCCTTCAAAGGCTTATCACGGCTCCCCTTAGGCGGAGGGATTTTCTTAACAATTCCTTCTAACAATTCCCTAATGCCCATACCTTCTTTGGCACTCACCAACAGTATCTCTTCAATGTTCAGACCCAATATTTCTTTGATTTCCTGCTTAACCTTATCCACATCTGCAATGGATAAATCAATTTTATTTAATACCGGACAAATCTCCAGATCGTTGTCCAAGGCCATGTAAAGATGAGCCAAGGTTTGTGCCTCAACCCCTTGAGCGGCATCCACCAGCAGGACGGCACCCTCGCAGGTAGCTAAGCTACGAGAAACCTCGTAGGTGAAATCTACATGCCCTGGGGTATCTACCAAATTTAGCATATAGTCTTTTCCATTTTCTGCAGTATAGTACAGCCTTACGGTCTGAGCCTTAATAGTAATGCCCCTTTCCCTTTCCAAATCCATCTTATCTAAAAACTGGGGTCTAAATTTCCGGGGATTTATTGCATCCGTATATTCCAGCAGCCGATCAGATAAAGTAGACTTGCCATGGTCAATATGAGCAATAATAGAAAAGTTTCTGATAGTATCCACTTTCAATTACGATCCTTTGAAAAGCACTGTTCTGTTCAACTAGCTGATTTTCTTATACTATTTAACTTAATTGTGTAATGTACGAACGGATATTAATTAAATCTTTTATCTATATCACGATTACCCGTAATGTAAAGAATAAAAATGAGGCAACCGCTAGCTGCAAAGTGGGTGGCTTTGTTTTTTTAACAGGTTAAAAAATCATTGACTTTATTTACCCTCCAATTATATAGTACAATAAGTGATAGAGAGAGCGGGCATAGCTCAGTTGGTAGAGTACAAGCTTCCCAAGCTTGGGGTCGCGGGTTCGAAGCCCGTTGCCCGCTCCATCCCCTGGTGAATAATAGTGATTTTTCACTTGCAATTATACTG
>JAZFSJ010000210.1:0-2342 GCA_036446115.1 Thermodesulfobacteriota bacterium
TATGCTGATTCAGTGGTGGTTGGTGAGGTGGAGGGTATCTGGAAAAGGGTGATTAAGGATTTTGAAAATAACCGGCTATCCCCCAAATATATAGGCCCCCGGATTGACTTGTCTCGATTCAAAATCACACCCCGGCGCGATTTGCTGCATCCAAACTATTTATGGCACTCTGTCCAAACATCTCGCGGCTGCCCGTTTAATTGCAATTTCTGCTCAGTCTCCAGATACTTGGGCAAAGAGTATCGTCAACGCAGAGCGAAGGATGTGTTGGGGGAACTGTATGAAATAAAGGGTGAATATATAACCTTTTTGGATGATAACCTGATTGGCTATAGCCCGGAAAGCAAAAACAGGGCTATGGAATTATTCGAGGGTATGATTCAGCGAGACCTATCCAAGAAATGGTGGATGCAGACTTCCATTAACTCTGCTGATAATGAGCAAGTAGTTAAGCTAGCAGGCCTGGCTGGCTGTATGTTTGTACTTATTGGGTTTGAAACCATCAGCAAGGGAACGCTAAAGGACATGAAAAAGCGGGTTAACCTGAAGATTGGGGTGGAGAATTATAAAAAAGTGGTAGATACCTTTCACAAATATGGTATTGGAGTGTTTGGTACATTTATCATTGGTAACGATTATGAGTCACCCGCATACTATAAAGAATTGGCTGAGTTCTTGCTTCACTCTGGTATCGACATTATTCAGATTAGCATACTTACTCCCCTAGCTGGCACGACATTGATGGAGCAAATCCAAAAGGAGGGCCGGTTGATCTATCGGGACTTCCCTCAGGATTGGGACAAATACCGCATGTCTTATATGGTTCACCGGCCACAAGGGGTAGAGACATATATTATATATGCAGCCAATAACTATATCAAAGATCGCATATACTCTTTTCCCACGTACCAGTATCGAATGCTAAAATCATTATATAGCCTAAAGAGCCTGACTAACTTCTACGCTAACTACAAATTAAACCAAGCCTTCAAAAAGAGTTGGCAGACTTCCCATTATTATAAGAAATATCCCATGAATCTTAACGCAATTGACTCCTAACAATTTATAAGGTTGGAGTGTGCAAAAAAACTAATATTTAATAGCAAGGTTCACTCAAAGGCAGTGAAAAGCATAAATTAACAACCAAATGGAAAAAAGAGGCCTGAATGGTTTGGTTAGACGCTACTCGTAACTGAGCCTAAATTTTCGATGCAAAAATTCCGTCAATTGCCTAATGAGGTGGGCACCAAAGATCCATAGCAGATATTTTTTTGTCTCATAAGGGGCATTCTTGGCTTCTAGATAGTCAGATGGGTAAATGAGGATAGGGACTCTTTCTGTTTGATAAACACCGGTCAGCTGGTTAATGGCAGTGGAGAGTATTTCCCAGGGAAGACCTTCTGAATCTGTTATCAGGATCTTGATAGAGTTTAGAAGATCAGATAGATTTAGACCCAGGTTTGACTGATCAACAATCAAAACAGCATTTAACTCGCCATAATGGGTTAGCGAATATGCCTTCCATCTCCGCATAAAACCGAGCCTATCATAAAGATTCTCTATGGATTCACCGCTTGAATTCTTATGTCCCAGTTGCAAGAGATCCAATAGGAGACCGCCTGAATGATGGTTATAGAACCGATTCAACTCCCATAGATCAAGGCTTGAGCATTCTTGAAGCAACCAGCCCTCTGGAAGTCGGGACCCCAGAGAAAGAGTCGGGTAAATGAGATAAGAGAAAAGATCCAAAGAGGAACCCTTGGGGTTCTTCAAGGTCCTGGTAAAACCACCAAAAACAATATTGGGGAACCTATTCTCTGGTTGGAAATAAGAAAACACATAGTCTATTTTTGCAGAGGGCAGGCGATATATATCATTCATGTAATGCAGGATTTGCGTTAACAACGTGAAACCAAGGCGCTTGCCGTCCGCAGCCCTGGCAGCATGGTGATGAATCACCCAGGCCCTGTCATAGGCCCTCACCATGGAGATATGGCCATAGATCCGTCCATTCTTCTGATAGGTGAAATGCCTGGAAATCTCTGGGCTCTCCTGGTAAAGCTTGCGATAAGTCTCTTTGAAATCCTCCCGATGGGACTGGATAAGACGATACTTCTTGGGGTATATAAAGCCCGCCTCAAAAAAGAATTCCCAAAGGGCGTCCATATCGACCTCACAGGAAATATAGGCATGCGGGTCCAGGGCATTGGTCAGGATGTGGAGCAGACGGCTGTAAGTATTAATATCCATATCCAGAATGGCTATGCCGCAACGGATTCCTTTTTCCTCGTCCAAAATGCCATTGTCGCAGCGGATTCTTTTTTCCTCGGCCTCTGATCGGT
>JAZFSJ010000211.1:0-4924 GCA_036446115.1 Thermodesulfobacteriota bacterium
AAATAATATCGGTACATCTTTATTCTTATTCATGTCAGCTATAACCTTTTCAAATTCCTGGAAATGGAGGTCTTTTAAAGAACAGGCCTCTGATCTGTGTACACAAACAGCGTGTAAGGCGTGGCGCAGTGCTTTATCACTCAGTCTTTGAGCCCTTGAATTGTCTTCGACAAACATAGCGGTATAGGCAGTATACAAAGTCGAGGCTGCCTGAAGCAGGGATTCATTGTTAGGGTTGCCGCTCAGCAAACTGTCAATCAATAATAAGTACGCAGGCCCGCCCTCTTTAACAGTCGCCAAGTCATCATTATTAATGATGGCGTAAGACAGGTTTTGTGCCAGGTCACTAGTTGCTGATGAAATAAATATGGAGCAGCCAGGCATTAGCAATGCACAAAGCAAGATGAGCACGTGCCAGTTGAAAACAGGGATGCCACAGAATTTTTTCCAGCACAGAGTTAACGTGTTCATAGTAGTTACTCCGTAAAAAGCAATTGAATTTCTTGCATAGCTTCCCTTTGCCCTCTCAATCTCATTCATCCCCTTCTTTTTTTCAGCTTTTTTCTCTTTGCTGAATCCCCCCCCAAACTCACTATTAGCATTTGATACTATCACCCTATACCTTGAAATGGGGATAAGTCAAGAAAAGACAGGAGCCACTCATGACCCCTGCCTCTATTAAGATATTGCCCGGCTTTACGAGCAAGGTGTCGCCCCAGTCCGCATCGGGCAATACATTTTTAAATGGTTGCAATTTGGGAACTATGTGAGAGGGTGAAACACACATACCTTAAAACGTGCAGAAGACTTCTTGACAACACAAAAGCGCTGTAATAACCTTTTTTGAACGTGATTAGATCATCCATAAAGACCAGTTTTGACGACTTTGCAAAAAGTCCATCTGCTGTGTTGTGCTTCTGGAGCTTTTTACTTTGTCGTCTGATTGAGAATTTTTTACGAGTTCATCAGTTTTAAACCCACACAAAAGGAGGAGTTACCATGAAGACAAGAAAGATTTTCTTAGCTGCAGTAATTGCCATTTTTACCCTCTCCCTCTCTTCCCTTGCTATCAGTGCGGAAAAGGTACAACCCACGGGACCCTACGATTCTCTCAGGGATTACATTAAGGCCCTGGAGGCAAGGGGCAGGCTCCTACGCATAAAAGAGGTGGACCAGGATAAATATGAGGGTACTGCCTTTATCTACAAGATGCTGGACAATCTTGGGATTGAAAGGTCTCCTGCTGTTATGTTTGAAAAAGTGATGATAAACGGCAAGTGGATGGAAGGTCCGGTGCTGGGAAATATCTACTGCGGGTGGGATACCGCAGCCATGGCCTATGGAGTAAAAGAGATAACAGACGATCAGGGAGAAATGTTCAGGGCGGTGGTAGACAGGATCGCAAGCCTCGCCGACAAGAAAACCGACACCTGGAAGAAGATAGAGCCCGTCAAAATTGATAAAAGCAAGGCCCCCGTAAAAGAGGTAATTGTAAAGGGAGAAGATATAGACCTCTACAAATTCCCCTGGTTTAAAAACAATCCCGGAGACGTGGCCCAGTACGTCAACACCGGTACGGTGATTATGGTAGATCCCGAACTGGGGAGGAATGCGGGAACCTATCGCTGCCAGGTGAAGGGGAAGAACAAGATAGGGGTCAACCCGGAATACCGCCAGCACGGCTGGGAGTTCATGATGAGGGCAATGAAAAGGGGAGAAAAAGTGATGCAGGCCGCTATTGTCATCGGGGTAGACCCTATCACCTGGTCCATGAGCTCCTCCAAGCTCGCAGGCCTGGGGGAAGACGAACTGGCCTTTGCCGGTGGCTTCAGGGGCAAACCTGTGGAGGTGGTCAAGTGTGAGACCAGCGACCTCTACGTTCCTGCCCACGCAGAGATAGTCATTGAAGGCGAGATGCCCATGGGCGTAGAAGATGAAGGCCCCTATGGTGAAATGTTCGGGTACATGGGAAAGCAACACAAAAACTTTTACATGAACATAAAAGCAATTACCCACCGCAAAAATCCGTGGGTTATCAACTCTTTTACCGGGGTCACTAAACCCACCCACATGATACCCTGGCAGGTAAGCTCTTACCTCAAACTAAAAAAGCTGCTTCCCAATCTGGTCGGATTTTACTCTCCCCGCGTAGCTATTGGCTGGTCTATCTTAAGCATTGACAAGAGACTCCCGGGTGAGGGGATGGCTGCAGGTCAGCTCGTAGCGGCGGCCCGTTTCCTGGGAACGTCCAAGATTGTCGTGGTAGTGGATAAGGATGTCGACGTGACCAATATGACCCAGGTGCTCCACGCTATGGCTACCAGATGGCAGCCCCACCCGGCAAGCCTCATCATCCCTCAGACCTGGAGCATACCCTTAGATCCGAGTTCACCAAAGATGTTCGTGACCAGTAAGATCGTTATCGATGCCACCCAGCAGCTTCCCGCTGAAGGGGGACCATCATCATGGCAGCCTGTGAGCCGTGTTTTACTGGATGAGCAAGCCCCGGAGTCTTTTGGACTGGTGGAAAAGAAATGGTCTGAATACTGGAAGGACTGGAATAAGTAAAAAAACGTACCATGATAAATAAGGAGGTCACATGTCTGACTTGCAAGGCACCGTGCTCAGGGTGGATCTGGGGAGTGGGAAGATTAAAAGGAATCCCTTGAGAGAAGATTTAAGATTAAACTACATAGGGGGAAGAGGGATTAATTCGCGGCTCCTCTTTGAGGAGGTAGGACCTGAAACAGAGCCGCTCTCTCCGGAAAACAGGCTGATATTCGGCAGCAGCCCCCTCTCAGGCACCACCGCCCCCTCGACCGCACGGTTTACCGTAACCGCCAGATCCCCCTTAACCGGCATTCTGGGAGATGCCAACGCGGGAGGCCACTTTGGTCCTGCCCTTAAATGGGCAGGTGTTGATCACATCATCATCAAGGGTAAGGCAGCAGAACCCGTCTATCTCTTTATTGACGATGACAAGGCCGAAATCAGATCCGCCCGCCACCTCTGGGGTAAAACTACCCTGGAGACAGAAAAGGCCATCAAAGAGGAACTCAAAGATAAAAAGGTGAGGGTAGCTGCAATTGGCCAGGCGGGAGAAAACCTGGTCAAGATCGCCAGCATTACCCATGAGGAGAGGTCTGCCTCAAGAACGGGAATGGGGGCAGTAATGGGCTCAAAAAACCTGAAGGCTGTGGCGGTAAGGGGTACCGGCAAGGTACCGCTCGCCGATCCCGAGGGTTTTAACAGGTTGACAAAAAAGATGCACCAGGCCATGTCTCAATCAAAAGCGTATGAGAGTTTCAGGAAATTCGGGGGAGCAGCCGGCACCGCCCTCACCGATAAGGTGGGATTCATGGCCATAAGGAACTTCCAGCAGGCAGGTGGATTTAAAGAAATCGACCAATTCAACCCCCAGTCCATTGCCGACAAATATTACCAGGGATCAACCGGGTGCTACGGCTGTCCCATCCGCTGCGGGAAAAAATTTGAGATAAAAGACGGTCCCTATAAAGGGGAAAAGGGGAACAAGACAGAAGAAGGCGCCTTTACCCCTTACGGCCCGGTGTGTGGAAATGCCTACATCCCCGCCATCTTCAAGCTGAATAATATGGGGAACCAGTTAGGGATCGATCACATTGAATTCGGACAGGCAATGGCCGTGGTCATGGAGTGGTATGAGAAAGGCATCGTCTCAAGAGAAGACTTAGACGGTATTGACCTGACTTGGGGAAACTATGAAGGTATGGTAGAAATGATGAAGAAGGTCGCCTATCGGGAAGGGTTCGGCTATCTCCTGGCCGAGGGAATAGTAGAGGCCGCAAGGAGAATAGGTAAGGGGGCAGAAGACTACGTGAGCCATTCCAAGGGGATGGTAATGGCCGGCATTGACATCAGGATGTTAAAGGGTACCGCCCTTAGTTTCGCAACCTCAACCAGGGGGGCAGATCACTTAAGGGGACTACCCACCATAGAATTCTCCACGCTTATACCCGCAAGGAAGGCAGACCCCGAGGCAGTGAAGGCCAAGTATGGAAGTGAAGAGGCCAGCACACCCACCTCCTATAAAAAGGCAACGGCGGCAATTCTCCACCAGCACGAGTCATTACTGCTTGATATGCTGCAGCTCTGCAGGTTCGTGAGGTTTGGCACCGAGGTTATCACCACAGATGACCTTACTTCTCTTTTTGCTATGGCAACCGGGATTGACCTTGATGAAAAGGCCATGATGATCGCCGCCGAAAGGGGCTATAACGTGGAAAGGGCATTTCTGGTAAGAATGGGAGTAGGCAGAAAAGATGATGCACTTATAGGAAAGTGGGTAAATGAGCCCGTTCCTACAGGAGACTACAAAGGAGAGCAGATCGATCCTGAAAAGTGGGAGACCATGCTTGATGAGTACTATCAGTTAAGGGGATGGGATAACAACGGTGTGCCCACGCCCGAGAAACTCAAGGAGCTTGGTCTTGAAGATGTGAGTGAGAAGATCCATGCAAAGCACACGACAAATACGAGTAAGGGGCAGTAGTTACAAAGAGAAAGATCAAAACCCGAAATGCGAAGCACGAAATAGATACGGAATACAAGGCACACTAACCCAGGATAGAAGCTCTACTCTATGAGATACAAAAAAGAAAAAGGGACAAAAGCTGTCCCTTTTTTATTAAGATCAGTGGTTTTTTCTAAACTATTCTCTCTGGGCTTTAACTCTATTTTCTTCATCTAATTTCCAGGGGAGCATATTAATTGTTAAATGTTTGTCGTTGGCTACGGCGAACTCCCCATGGGTATCTAAAAAAATGTTTACCTCACCGGTGACTGGTTTAGGTTTAACCATGATGGTAAGCAACATGAAATTACCAAACCAAAACTTAGAGACAAGTTTGATATCATCATTTGGCTCAAAACGAGGCAAGGTATA
>JAZFSJ010000212.1:0-3556 GCA_036446115.1 Thermodesulfobacteriota bacterium
ACTATTTTATCGTTAAGAATCATCTCTTAGAAATAGCTTTCTAGAAATTGGATCTCGCGGTGAGAAAGGGGGGAGAAGGCCTCATTACATCTCTTTTGGGCTGAATAAATAATAGATAAAAACTTTAGGAGTTCATCCCTTGCATTACAGGATATATTAGAGAACAAGTTTTTCAGCTGGTTGTCTTCATGATTTAAAGATGTGTGCTGAATAGCTTTGCTGTCAACAGTAATTTCCAACTCTTTAACGGCCAGAGAGAGGACTTTTTCTAAGGAAACATTATTATCCCTTATGCTTTTTGAAATATAGTCTGCATAAGGTTCAATCTTTTGAGGGTTGTTGAGTAGAAAGTTTACTTTCTCCAAACGAAAATGGTCTTGATCTTTTTTAGGAAGTTCTAACTTGAGGTCAGAGTCCGTCAGTCTTAAATGAGTGAGGAGAGATTTTAAGGGATTATCAGTGCTTTCTGCTTTACTTGTAATACACCTTTTCTCTTCTTCAGCAGGGGAAGTAGTTTTTTTGAGGAGGCATGCGGGAAGGGAGATAACAATAATTAATAAAAAGGTGAGACTCTTGATAACTAGCATGCGAAAGCGTGTGAGATGGGATTGCTTATCAGGTAAATGAAATGTTTCACTCAGCATGAAGGGGTGCCTCTTTCATTTAAACAGGATAAAGTTAATTTTTACCGGCAGGCGCCGAGAACGCCCCGCGCTACCCGCCCGGTTAAATGGGGAGCATCACTAATCTAGCGCACCACGGACATAAATGTAAAGGATGAAGTGTATTATCAGGATAGAGAATTGCAGGAAGATAAACATTACTTGACAACATATAATGATATTCTATGATAAATTAAGTGTTTTTCAAGTCTAGTGTTCTTCAAAAGAAGAGGGATTGTTATGAAAGATGAGATTGGAGATATTTTCCAAAAAGAGACAAAGTATTATCGAGGAAGGCTACCTGGGGGAAGACTTGATTGGGGTCGCATGCCGGATACATATAAAAGGTATTGCGAATCTCTGATAATTGCACTGCCGCCGCCATCATTTGGTCAGGTGGTCTCCCTCTGGGAGGTGATGAAAAAGCGTCGAAGTGTAAGAGAATTTAAAGAAGAACCCATATCGCTTTCAGATCTTTCGCAGATCTTATGGGCTTCCCAGGGTATAACCCAGAAAATTCAAGGCGCACACTTAAGGACTACACCCTCTGCAGGTGCTCTCTATCCCATAGAGACCTATCTGGTCATCAACGCCGTTTCGGAGCTTGAAGCAGGGGTCTATCACTATGCGGTTGAAAATCACGCAATGGAACAGTTAAAGCAGGGGGATTTTCGTGCTTTTGTTGCGCGAGCTGCTCTGGATCAGGATGTCGTGTTCTCTGCAAATGTGGTATTCGTGTGGACTGCCATTTTTGAACGGTCCAGATGGAAATATCAGCAAAGGGCATATCGCTATATTTATATGGATGCCGGCCATATTGCTCAGAATGTTGCCTTGAGTGCGGTGGCTCTGGGATTGAGCAGTTGCCAGATAGGTGCGCTTTACGATGACGAAGCCAATGTTATACTAGGGGTTGATGGAGTTTCTGAGAGTACACTCTATATGACAGCAGTGGGTAAGGAAGTATAACTGATGATAGGAGAACAGTAAATTTACAGTTGGTTTTTATAGTTAGGATTTAAACAGCTTATGTCCTAATTTCCTTTGATCCTCATCCCATCGTTTTACTAAATAATGCTTTTCACTTTCGAATACCCGCACGACATTTTCAAAGTATTCCTCTGTATCCTTGATATCCTTCTCTTTCGTTTTATTGACAAACGATAAGATGCGTGAGTGATAAAAGGGAATCAGGGATTCGATGATTTTCATACGGTCGAGTTCGGCATTGCGATAGGCAATAGCAAAACTGAATAGAATGCGAGCCCAGAGATCACTGGGATAGTAGAAAGTGCCCTTGCCATTTTTACTGCGCTCGCTGACTTCTGCGAACTCTTTTTTGGTGATAATCTTTTCCCACAGCTCTCCATAAGTTTCAAATCCTTTGGTAAAGCTTTCGTGAAGTTGATCAGTATTAACATCTACCACCTGGGGTTTTTCATCTACCCCAAGACCAAAACCATAAATGCTGGTGGGAAAGGTGTCGACGGTGTCTTTCCATAAATATTCAAAATCAATCATTAACTCGAACAGGGTTGAAACCACCTGGGTAAACATGGGGCCCAGGTCTTTAGCGGGGTCCTTGGAACGGTGCGACTTTGGGGAGCCCAAAAATGCCTGGCAGACTTTGAACCGGCGGGCAATAGCAATGGTGGTCATCCAAATGTCAATGCCGAAATTTGACACAGACTCATTCCAGAGTTTTTCCGATAAATAGGCCCGTGCCAGTCTGCCCGAAAACCCAAAATCCCCACCAATGGGTTGTCTCACCTGCAAGCCGAAGAGGGTTCTAAGCAATGGATAGGCTATGTGATTGGTAATGGAACCATCATATTTGTGGCGCACATAAATGGGAGCTACATAATTCATGCCGGCAAAGAGAGGTTCACCTAAGTGTTGAATCCACTCGGGGGTAATACTTTTCAAGTCTGCATCCACCACTACAATTGCTTTAGCCCGAAGCTCAGCAGCCGCTTCAAATAAGTTCCTGAAATTGTTGCCTTTCCCTTTTACCCCTTCAGGAGTGGAGATGTATATCTTAGGAACTTCAGTCGGGGTATTCATAAATGCATCCTTAGTCCCATCCGGGGAGTTGTTATCAACATTTATGATTACTGACTTCTTTTTGGGAAAATATCTGGTGAGACCTTGGCTGGCCATACTGGTGGGATAGCCAATTGCATCTGCTTCATTATAAGATGGGATTCCTACAATAATTTCAGTATCATACACTTTGCTGGGATTTTCAACGAAATTAGACATATATCTTGCCTCAGTAGATAGTCATTTGAGGTGGACATTAGCAGAAAGAATTTTTTATGTCAAGAGAAGATGTGTATCCTACTTTCAGAAAAACTTTAAATTTTAAAGATTGACTCAAATAGTGAATTATGCTAGGAAAGTACTATTGGCTTTTGTTAATCGTTTTTTTGTAAGAAGGAGGGGAGCGAGGTTTCATTAAGCTATTTTCCTGATTCCGGCAATGAACGATTAGGGGTCAAAGAGGTGTTTCAATAAATTTTTTTAATATTTTTGTGTAGGAGGTTTTAGTATGGTTAAAGGAACAGTAAAATGGTTTAATGACAAAAAGGGCTATGGTTTTTTATCCAGGGAAGATGGAGAGGATGTATTCGTACATTACTCAGCCATAGAGAAAGGGGGTTTTAAGACACTCAAAGAAGGCCAGAATGTTGAGTTTGAGATACAAGATGGCCCCAAAGGCCCTCAGGCGGTTAATGTTAAAGAAGCATAAGGCCAGCCAATGGCAGCCATTTCGTGGCTGCCATTTTTTTTGTCTTTTTTTTACCCAATACTCATGCAAATATACAATAAAGAGGAGGTGTGATTTTATGGTTGATAGAAACGATATAGTAACTTTTATGAATGATGTTTCT
>JAZFSJ010000213.1:0-7848 GCA_036446115.1 Thermodesulfobacteriota bacterium
TTAACTACCGTCGGCTTTGGCGATATCACTCCCGTCTCACGCTATGGACGGATTATTACTATGTTAATCATTACAAGTGGGATAGTATTCATCCCCTGGCAGGTGAGAAACTTGATCGCCCATTTCATAATTTCCATTAATAAAATTTCCCTCACCTGTAAGGGATGCGGGCTGGAATATCACGATAAGGATGCAGCCCACTGCAAGCGCTGTGGAAGTAAAATTTATCAGAAGCAAGACACCACATAAAACATGGAAGAAAAATTAAAAGAACTGCTATTACAGAGGAAGAGAAAGGTCATTTTCGATAATCATCTTAAACGCTCTGCTGTGCTCATTCCTTTCTTCATAAAAGATGGTGAGTATCATATTCTTTTTATCAAAAGAAGTCAGGAAGTAGAGAATCACAAAGGAGAGATATCTTTCCCCGGTGGACTATGTGAAAAGGGGGATGAAGGACCGGAAGAAACGGCGCTGCGTGAATCCTTTGAGGAGACTGGAATACACCCTCAGGATGTAAGGTTGCTGGGTACGCTGGATGACATGAAGACTATCTCAACCAACTACAGGGTTACACCCATTGTAGGTGTTATTCCTTATCCTTACTCATTTACCCTACAAAAGGCGGAGGTTGATGAGATTATCACTATACCACTCAACCATCTTTTTGATGAAGAAAACGGGGGTGAAGAACCGGTAACAAGGGACGGGAAAACCTACAGGGGATACGTCTATCACTATAATCAGGATCTCATCTGGGGGGCTACTGCCAGGATTTTAAAGAATCTCCTTGATATAATGATCAACCTCAAAGATACTTGTAGTTCTCAGTCACAACCTCAATCTGATTTGGATTGTTAACCCCCAGATTCTGTGCTGCTGCCAGTTCGATATAGTTTATCTGATCAGGGTTTCTCCCCAACAACTTAGTGCACACAAAATCTATTGCTACAGGGTCATACCCCGCAACCATGAGATCCATCTTTTCAGGAGGATAACCAACCCATACCCCATACTTGAACCCGCCTTGTCTCACCGCATAGATACCGTCAACCAAACAGAGTCTGGGGGGTATAACCTTGGTGATATCGACGATATTCTTGTCCAATCCTGCATGGAGCATGGCCTTTTCCTGCTGATAGACTGCACCGTACATATTTTTCATTGTGAAGGTTACCCCCACCCAGGGATGGGTCTTGAGGGCGGCCACACTGATGATGGCACACTCCATGAGCAAGCGAGATACCCGCACGGTTTTAAGTGAAAGAGGTTGAGGAACCGTAAGATCCTGATAGGGCCCCTTGCTTAAATTAACCACCTTGGCTCCATATCTCTTGGCTGTTTCATGAACATTAAGGGCAGAAAAGACCTGGTCCGCCCAGTTAAAACTTCCGTCCGCTTCTCCGATGAACACCTTCTTTTTAAACGGTGATAGGAGTTCAAGCAGAGTTTCTAAAACGGCAATGCTGGTGTGTGACCCCCTCTCACCCGGGACACCACCACAGAAATTGGGCTTGAGCAAAATGGAGGGAGCTTCTGATACCACCTTTTCAAATCCTCCCACAAGGTTAAGGGCATTCTCAACCGCTTCTGATACATCACTCGATTTAACGATGACTACTTTGGCCTTCTTATCTTTTTCTGAAGTCATGTTTCACCTGAAATTTTGTTGTCACTAATTATTAATAATTCGCATATCCAGTTAATGAACGTCAAGCAATTAGTCACCATAGTCTTTTAAAGCAGTTATCGTATAGTTATAAGATGCCTCCCATGCGTCTTTACCCACATCCAATCGGTCGGGGGTTACCTGGGGTAGAGAGGGTTTAACCTCTACTACCTCAATCCCCTGTTGTCGCGCAAGTTTTACCTGGGAAAGATAGTGTTCATGACGCGCTATGTTCATGGACAGGGTATAGGCCTTTTGGGGTGAAAAACTTTTCGACAAAAATGCATTATCTTTCTTTTTAAGATTAAGAGAAAAGATGTAGTGGACTATAATTGCTTCCGGATTTACTCGCTTTACTAATTCCTCAACCGGCGCCTTATCAACCAGGCCCCCATCCAAAAAGAGATCCTCCCCTATTTTCTTTGCTTTAAATATCCAGGGAATAGTACCCGATGCCTGTACCGCATCTGCTATGTTGCCTGTAGTAAATACCTCCTTCCTTTTCCTGGTAAGATTGCTCGCAGCAATCACGCAGGGGGTGTTTAGCTCTTCAAAATTCTTAACGGGTAGTTTGCTTGCGAGTAGATGCTTAAACCTCTCCCCCTCAAGATAACCCGACCACCCCTTAAAAAGTTTTAAGGCATAAAATACCGTCTTATACCAGGGCTCAGGGTCCCAGAAATCTTTTTTCTTTAAACCAAAGAGTAGATTACCGATAGCTTTTGCATCCATGCCCGCTGCCGCAAAGGCCGCCACAATTGCCCCGGAGCTGGTGCCGGCATAGCCCACGGGCTTAATCCCCAATTCTTTTATGGCCTTTAAACACCCGGCATGGGCAAAAAACCCAAAAAACCCTGAAGAAAAAACCAACCCTACCCTTTTATCTTTAAGACCATACATAGGAGGGGACGTTGTTGAATAAGTTGAATTACTCAGTTATCTCTTCTGTAAAGCTTTTGTAATGGTAGAAGTAGCAACCCCTAACTGGCGGGCTATTTCCACCGAAGGAACTCCTAGCTCGTTTATCAATTGATATGCTAAATCAGCCCTCACTTGTGGAATCGCTCCCCTACGGCTGCCCATACGCAGTTCCTTTACATTAATCTTTTCTTTTCTGCACGTTTCCTCAATCATTTTTTGCATCTTCAACCTTTGTTCTTTAGCTGTTAACTGATATTTAAACCTTTCACCAGCCTCTTTAAGAACCTTTTCGACAAAGTCTCCAGTACCAAGTATACGCTCATCCGTAATATTTCACCACGCCATCCATCAGTTCTACAGCCTGTTGAATGCGGTGGACTTTTCCCAGGGTATCGAAATTGAAGATATCTTCTCTTTTGGTCCGCAGCGTTATTGCCACCATATTGCTGCGGCCGAAGACATCACTCATCTTTATGTGGAGGTTGACATTAGGGTGACCCCAGGGGGAAATGTGACCTGCCCGGTGACTAAGTCGGGTAGTGCGCGTGAGGTAGAGCAGTGGTAAAGATACTACAATAATGAGGATGAAGAAAGGAAGGCAGTATCTAATAATAAATTGTGCGAAACGTTCAGTCATATTTTTTAGAAGATGTTTCTCTTTTAATCCCGACAGCTATTTGTCTTTTGCCGCCTCATATGCTTATATACTCATCTCAGGATGTCTTGTCGGGAATTTTTTTTAGTATCTTTCTCAGCTGAGTAGTAATCTCTTTAAGTTTGTTGGTAATTTCTATTTGCATTTCCCAATCTTCTTTCCTCCTGCCCAGAAAGGGTGAAGTCTCGCTGATGATAAATACCTCTTTATCAATTTCCTTAAGTTCTCTATTGATTATTTTAAGAATTGTTGACATATCCTTAGAGAGGTTTTTCATCACCCCATCCGACACTCTTCGCCCCTTTTTCCTTCTCTCAGTTGCCTTATCGCTCATAGAACACCTCCTTTGCCATGATTTAGACACGTAGTAGTAAATGCACCACTATTCATTCTCGCATGCAACTGTCAATAACAAACAGAAACGATGAGAAGTAACTATAAAAACCTCTATCATAATAATTTTAATTTACAAGGTATATTTTTAAAATTGCAGCTTTTTATCTTGAATTTCCTTTTTAAAATGCGGTCCAACAGTAGCCTTATGCAGCTCCTATAAAATTGGTTGATTTTTTTACCCAAGTATGGAAATTTAGCAGTAAAATGGTATACATTGAGGCCTGCAATCTGCTAGGCCGCAAGAATAGAGAAGGCCTGGAAATAAAGGGAAGTGAAGAACCATGGTACGTCGATCAAAAACCAAGTCAAAAAACACTAAGCATTCAGAAAAAGGCGAACACTTATATAAACTCTATAAGAACGTTGTGGAAAATCTCAAGGATGGAATTTGGATTGGTGAAAAGAAGAATAAAACCTTTTCCACGCTCTACTGGAATAAGGGTGCAGAGAAAATTTCAGGCTTTAAAAAACCATATTTAAAGGGACGCACTCTTTTAAAAATCGTGCCTGGTTTGAAGCAGGTGTTAGAAGAGATAGTAAACAATTCAAATGGAAAAAAGAGCAGAAGGGTAACTATTGAAAGATACGAATACAACCATGCTAAAAACAGCAAACATCCCCTCTACCTTACTATACAGGCCTACTTTCTCTCTGAGGAAAAAATGGTCGTCATCATCTTTGAGGATATAACAGAAAAGGCCAAGATGGAAAAGGACATTATGCAACAAAACAGAGAGCTTTCAGCCTTAAATAAGATTGGCCATGCGGCAAATCAAACTCTGGAACTTAACAGGGTACTCAACACTTCACTGGACATGATTTTAGAAGTCATGGATTGCGAGGGAGGTGGTATTTATATAAGGGAGTCAAATGAAAGGGGAGATTTGCTATTGAGAGTGGCTAAGGGCCTTTCACCCAATTTCTACAAAAGGTTCGAAAAAATAAGGTTAGGGATCGGGTTAATGGGAAAAGGCCTGGCGGGGCATGAAGCGGTAATCCTCGAGAGAGTTACCAAGAAAACCAAGTTCACTTCACATGGAGCTCCAGAAGGGATGAAGTTAGCAGTAAGTGTTCCTATTACGGTTAAGGACAGACTGATAGGTGCACTCAATGTTGCAAGTTACGTCTATGACACCTTTGAACCCTTGAAGGTAGAATTGCTCCTCACCATTGGCAATCACATCGGGGTGGTTATCGAAAATGCCATGCTAATGGATTCCTTAAAGAAACATGAGCAGGATTTGCAAACACTTTCTTCTCAAATTATCCAGGCCCAGGAAGAGGAGAGAAAGCGAATCTCAAGAGAGCTTCACGATGAAGCAAGTCAGGCTCTAGTTGCTGCAAAAATCAATCTAGAGATGATCGAAAAAAGTTTGCCTTCCAATCTGGAAGAGGTAACAACAAGACTGGTTGAAACGAGTTCTCTCCTGGTCAGTACCCTCGAAAACCTACGTCGACTATCCTATGACTTAAGGCCTTCCATGCTGGATGACCTGGGATTAATTCCCACACTGCGCTGGTACACAGAAAGCTATGCCAAAAGGCTTGGTATTCCGATTAACTTCAAAATCACCGCCCTTGATAAGAGACTTGATTTAGAAATAGAGACTGCTATCTACCGCATTGTACAAGAGGCATTGACCAATATTGCCAAGTATGCACAGGCTAAAGAGGTGTATATCTCTTTAGAAAAAAAAGGTTCCCGTCTTATTACCAAGGTGGAAGATAATGGGAAAGGCTTTACACTTAAGACATCCGTTTCAGGAGAAAACTATTATCAGGGCTCAGGTATCCTGGGAATGAAAGAACGTATCTACAATCTGGGAGGCACCTTCCACATTGAATCAAAACAGGGGGTAGGAACTAAACTCCTGGTGGAAATTCCCCTTAACAGTTGAGAGGAAGGAATACTTAAATGAGAAAAATAAAGGTTGTGGTAGCAGATGACCATACCATCCTTCGCCAGGGGATAAAGGCGCTGCTCGATAATCAGGAGGGAATTGAGGTAGTGGGAGAGGCAAAGGATGGGAGAGAAGCGATTAAGACGATTGAAGAGTTATTACCTGATGTGATTCTGATGGATATTGCCATGCCCGGTCTAAACGGATTAGAAGCGACTCGCCGCATCAAAAAGAAATTTCCCAAGGTTAAGGTTGTGGTTCTTACCATGCACGCCAATGAGGAATACATTTTCCAAATATTAAATGCAGGAGCTGATGGCTATCTGGTTAAGGAGACGGCCTTTCAAGATCTTATCTCTGCCATTAATGCGGTACACAAAGGGGAGGCATTTATGAGCCCTTCCATTTCCAAGAAAGTAATGACTGACTATATTCAACGGGCCCAGGGAGAAGAAAAAGTGGGTTTTGATACCTTAACCACCCGTGAGAGAGAGATCCTCCAACTGGTTGCTGAAGGCAATTCAAATAAAAAGATTGCTGAGGCTTTATTTATCAGTCCCAAGACGGTTGAAACCCACCGTGCCCACATTATGGACAAACTGAATATCCATGATCGTGCAGGTCTCATCAAATACGCCATCCGCAAAGGCATGATAAATCTTGACAAGTAATTCTTTCTATCAAACCTTTTACCTGCATTGCCTACTTAGATTAATCTCTTTTAAAGAGTTCTGTTTTCATCACCTTATTGGCAGCATTCCGAGGCAAAGCATCCATAAAGTCAACTGACCTCGGTTTTTTATAGTGGGCCAGGTGTGATTTGCAATACTCAATTACTTCCTGGTCAGTTAAGGTTTTACCAGGTTTTGGCACCACTACTGCCTTAACACTCTCCCCCCAATATCCATCTGGCACCCCAATTACCGCAGCCTCCAGAATGAGAGGATGTTGCTCAAGAACTGCTTCAACTTCCGCAGGATAGATGTTTTCTCCCCCACTTATGATTATCTCTTTTTTCCTGCCGGTAAGATAGAGGTAGCCATCCTGGTCAAACTTCCCTACATCTCCCGTATAAAGCCAGCCATCTTTTAAAACCTCCTGAGTAGCTACGTCATTATTATAGTAGCCCTTCATCAGGTTCGGCCCCCTGCATATAATCTCTCCATTCTCTCCGGGGGGAAGTTCCTCACCGGCTTCATCTACTACTTTGATCTTAACACTCAACATGGGTTTTCCCACACTGTTAATCTTCTCAGGGGGATCATGGGGGGTTAATATCGTTACTCCGGGAGAGGCCTCAGTCAACCCATAGAGGTCGAAAATGCCCGCATGAGGAAATAGTTTAGCAAGCTCCTCTTTCATCTCCGGGGAAATAGGAGCTGCACCCGAGACAACCCTCTTAACAAAGCTGGTGCGGGAGGAATCTTTCTGTGGAAGCTGTAACAAGGCAGCATACATGGTAGGACTTTGGGTTATGGAGGTAACCTTATGCTGGGCAATAAGTTCCATCGCATGCGCCGGATCAAAGCGAGGAGAAGTAATAAAGGTAGCACCTGTAAAGATATAGGTAAAAACCCTTCCTAAGGTAGACGAGTGAAACATAGGGGTTAATGCCAGCTCCACATCATCCTCGTTCATCTGGTAGGCGATAGTGTAGTTTGCGGTATTCCAGTAGTGATTTTGATGAGTTAAGATAACCCCTTTTGGCTTCCCCGTAGTTCCGGAAGTATAAATAACAAATGATTCATCCTCTGGTTTTACCTTTATTCCGGGTTCACTATCAGACTGGTTATAAAAGAGGTGGTGATATTCATCTGTCTCATGTGGATTTTTATTTACTGTTATAAATTGTTTTACTTTTGAGAGCCGGGTTCTTATATGATTAATAATAGGTTCAAACTCTTCTCCCATGAGGAGAATTCTTGCATCTGAATGTTCAATAATAGCGGAGAGTTCAGGACCGGTTAATCTGAAGTTGAGAGGAATGCCCACGCTACCCAATTTAGCAAGGGCGAAACAAATTTCTATAAACTCTATGCTATTATACATTAAGATGACAACCCGGCTGCTTCCGGTGATGTCACTTTGTAAAAGGCCGTGGGTAAGCTGGTTAACCCTGGCATTGAGCTCTCGATAGGTTACCTGCTTATCATTACAGATGACAGCAATCTTGTCAGGAAATGCACAGGCACTCTTTATAAGCATCTCTCCAACGGTATAACTCATCACATTCACCTGCCTGATTTATTCAGGGTTTGTATCTCCCGGCTAAAGCCAGGATTTCTTCTCCTTCTTCTTTCTTTCCT
>JAZFSJ010000214.1:0-7796 GCA_036446115.1 Thermodesulfobacteriota bacterium
GGGAGCAATGTGAAGTATGCAAAGAGACCTTGTCAGTAGACTCTTCCTGGGATCCTCATTCTGTTAGAATTTATGTCGAGAATGCAGATCCAAAGCTTATAAAAAATTTTATTGAAGAAATAAAAAGTAAACAGATTAGACTGGGAAAGAAAAAAACAAGGAAAAAAAAAGTAGTATCAAAGGCTGCTAGGAAAGTAGCGTAATTCCAATTATATTACAATCACAAACTCAGATGGAATTTCACAAGAGATAAAACTGCCCATTTTATCTGCGTGATGCTCCAACTTGTCTACTATAAAAACCCTTGCTAAAACCCCACCCTTTTGCTATCTTCAAGCTATAACGTACTATAATTACCTTGGTTTTCAGACAAACACCTTACGCTGAGGTGCATTTTACGTACTCTTCAGAATTTCCAACCTATGGCAAGAGCAATAGAATTTCCCAAAACCTGCAGCCTAGTTGAAAATGGTAATACCAGCCTCTTAATCAAAAATGAGTTTAAGGAAAAACTACTCAAGCAAGGTATTACACATCCTAAACAACTCATAGCCAATACCCCTCAAACCAAGCATTTTGAAGGGCGCAGTTTCCTACCTTCTATTCTAATTCAGGAAAGCGATGGCAAAAGAATGGTAGTAAAGCACTGCATGCGTGGTGGTTTGTTAGGATTTCTTAACAACGATATATTCTGGGGAGACAGTCGTTCATTCTATGAGATGCATATCAATGCAAAAATATTAGAGAAAGGTATGAAGACAACCGAGATTATCGCTGCGGTAAAAGAAAAAATATTTGGACCACTCTATAGGGCTTATATATTTTCAATGGAACTTCCTGAATGTAGCGATTTAATTAACTATTTTAACGGATTAAAGGCGAAAACACTCGCACAACGTTTTAAAGACAAAAAGCACCTTTTTCAATCTATCGCCAGGGCATTTGCCAAAATGCACAGTGAAGGTATCTACCACAATGATTTACATCTTAAAAATATTCTTATACGTCAAATAAATGATAAGACACCTGATATTTACATTATAGACTTTGATAAGGCCGATATCAAAGAAAAGCTTAGCCCCAAAGAAAAAGCAAAAAATCTTCTTCGCTTTAATCGCTCCATCGAAAAGTATAAACTAAAAGGAGGGCCAATTACCAGAACAGATCAAATGAGGTTTTTCAAGGAATACTTTAAGATGGATGCGGAAGTATTAAATTTATTTACTAAAAATAAGACCATATATCTTTTGCCTCTCAAGCTGCGCATCTTGAAATGGAGACTTCTCAACTTCACATCAAAAACCTTTAAAAAATAATTATTCGATGGGAGTTGCTTCATCAATCAACATGATAGGTATATCATCTTTGATATGATAAACAAGTTTGCAGTGATGGCAGATAAGCTGTTGTTCACTCTCACGGTATTCTAACTCGCCGCTACACCCCGGCTCCCTCACACATTTAGGACAAGCTAGAATCTCCAGAAGTTTTTTACTAAGCGCCATTTTATCCTCCTCATTAGTTTTTTTAGAAATACTAACTCCTAGTGTTATATCTGTACGGTTTGTGGACCAAAGGAAAATTCCCTTGAGCGGCTTTTAAAACGTTTTCAGACAAGCGGAAAGGGATTCGGGCAACAGGCGATGGGATTTTGCCCCCACGCTAACTTCCCTTTAAACACTTCCAATGCTCCGTAAGTCCTGTGTTCAAATCTATCTTAGGTGTATACCCCAGACATTCCTTCGCCTTACTTGTATCAGCAAGCGTATGCCTCACATCTCCCTTCTGAACATCCCGATACACTATCTGAGCAACCTTTCCCGATATCTCCTGAATATTTTCTAAAACCTCATTCACCGAAACCCTGAAACCACCACCAATATTAAATACCTCCCCTGCAGCATCGCTTTTCATGGCAAGCATATTTCCTTCGATCGCATCAGAGATAAAAGTAAAATCTCTAGACTGTTCACCATCACCATAAATTTCAATATTTTCATTATTTAACACAGCATTAATAAATTTATGAAATGCCATGTCCGGCCTCTGCCGTGGCCCATAGACAGTAAAATAACGAAGTGAAATGACTGGAACAGCAAAGTTCTTCCAGTAAGAATAGCAGAGATGCTCACCTGCCAGTTTAGTCACTCCATAGGGAGAAACAGGCTTTAAAAAGCTCTGTTCTCTTAGAGGAAGCTCTTTGGAATCACCATATACGGAGGAAGAGGAGGCATAAATAAACCTCTTCATCTCCAACCCCTTACATGCCTCCAGTAACCTCTGGGTAGCCAACACGTTATTGGAGGTATATACATCAAATTCAGCACCCCAGCTAGATCTTACCCCAGCTTGTGCAGCTTGATGAAAGACATAGTCAACACCGGTTAAAAACTCACCCAGGTTTACACATGAAATATCAGCCTCAAAAAATGTAAATTTCCTCTCTTTCAACAGGCCCTTTATATTCTTCTCTTTGACCGATCTGGCATAGTAGTCCGTAAAACAATCCACTCCTATTACTTCATGTCCTTCTCCAATAAGCCTTTCAGCCAGATTGGAGCCAATAAAACCCGCTACCCCTGTAACAAGTGATCGCATTATCAATTCTCCCTTTTCACCACTCTATCTTTTCCACCAAATTTAATTTGCCTATCCACAGCCTTTAGTACTTCATCTATCGAAATGCCTTCCATACAGGCCCTGCTATCACATTCTCTCTTAAAACAAGGGCTACAAGAAAGTTGCTTTCTTATAATGATTGCATTATTACAATAGGGCCCCGTTCTCCAAGGGGCAGTGGGACCAAAGAGCACCACGGTAGGAGTACCCATAGCGGAAGCAATGTGCATGGGACCTGAATCCAGAGTAATCATCAGTTGCGATAGACTCAAAAGGTAAGCAAGCTCTTTTAGGCTTGTTTCCCCCGCAGCATTGACAGGTGAATGTTGCATCTGAGAGATAATAGCTTCAACAGATGAAATTTCATCACTCCCACCGGTAAAAACAATCTGAGCACCATATAGTTCTATCAATTTATCAGAAAGTCGAGCCATCTTTAATGCATCCCATTTCTTGCTTGCCCACCCGGCCTGTGAATGTATTGATATCAAGGGGTTTGATGCGCTAATCCCATTAGCTGATAAGAAATGATCAACCTTTTTTCTATCTTCTTCATCAACGATAACCGGGAATGTAATATCATCACATTTTGCACCCAAATGTCCCACAAGATTGATATTCCTTTCCACGGCATGCTTATCCAAGGGATAAAAAAGTACCTTTTCATTGAGGAATAAGGAACTCATCTCCCTGGTATTGCCATACCCCACTTTTCTTTTCCCCCTGCTTAGAAAAACCAGCATGGCGCTCTTGAACAATCCCTGAAAATCGATAACCACATCATATTTTTTAGCTCTCAACTCCCTTAAAAATCCTACGATTTCTCTAAGAGTAGGATACCACAAAGAAGGTTGCTTAAGGTTTTTGAGCCATCTTTTTCTTTTAGAAACAATTATTTTTTCTAAGTAAGGATGCCCTTTGATAATATCCGATGCCTTCTCTTCAACCACCCAGTTTATATTACTCTCAGGGAACTGGTGGTGCAAGGCATCAAGAGCGGGAAGTGTGTGCACTACATCACCGATGGCACTCAATTTTACAATCAGGATTTCCATCACTTTTAACACCAAGATCGTTTATGATCCATTTGGCTGCATTAAAGAGAGTATCTGCCACATACGCTGGCCTTATTTCAGGAACATCGTTAATCTTTTCAAGTTCATCTTTCCCATAGCCCGTTAATACTAATATGCCTTTGGCCCCCACCTTATAGGCAAGTTCTATGTCTATCAGTTTATCCCCCACTATGTAAGACGCAGCCAAGTCAATACCATGGTCTTTTGAAGCCTTTTTTAGTAATCCCGAAGCGGGCTTCCTGCAATTGCACGTTTTGCGGTAAGATTCTACCACACCTTCCGGGTGATGCGGGCAATGGTAGATACCATCCAGATGAACGTCCCGTTCATCTAAGAGCTTTTCCATCTTTTCATGAACACGATGTACCATCTCTTCAGTAAAGTATCCCCTTGCAACACCGCTCTGGTTAGTGATAACGATTGCCATCAAACCACTCTCATTAATTAATTTGATAGCCTCCACAGATTTGGGTATAAGGCGGAGTTGATCAAGTTCGTTAAGATAACCAACTTCTTCGCTGATCGTTCCATCTCTATCCATGAACACCGCACCCTTCATGTATCACAATCCTTATTTGCTTTTTTCAAATACTCTCGTAAAGATTTCATCTATGTGCCTTAAATAGTATTTAAGGCTACAGCAGTGATCGACTTCTTTTTTAGGGAGATATTTCTTTACAGTGGCATCCTTGCTGATAATGCTTTTAAAATCCCTTCCTGTATCCCAAGCCTTTAGAGCATTTCGCTGTACCACCCGATAGGCATCTTCCCTGCTCAAACCTTTCTCGACCAGCTTGAGCATGATGGCTTGAGAGAAGAAAACTCCCCTGGTAAGATTCAAATTGTTTTCCATCTGCTCAGGATAAATAACCAACTTCTCTACTACAGCGATAAATCGGTTAAGCATGAAATCAACCAAAATGGTACTATCTGGTCCAATCACCCGTTCTACGGAACTGTGGCTAATGTCTCTTTCATGCCAAAGGGGAACATCCTCTAAAGCCGCCATCGCATGGGAACGCACTATGCGAGCAAGACCGGATAGATTTTCTGTGAGAACCGGATTGCGCTTGTGAGGCATTGCAGAAGATCCTTTCTGTCCCTTTGAGAAAAATTCTTCCGCCTCCCTAACCTCGGTCCTTTGCAGGAGCCTGATCTCCTGTGCGAACTTGTCAAGAGAGCTGGCAATAATAGCAAGGGTGGCAAAATATTCCGCATGCCTATCCCGCTGTATAATCTGGGTTGAAATAGGATCAGGTTTCAACTTCAATTTTTTACACACATACTCTTCCACAAAAGGCGAAACATGGGCAAAGGTCCCTACCGCTCCGGAGATTTTACCATAGCCAATTGACTCCTTGGCCCTTTGCATTCTCGTAAGATTCCTTTTCATCTCCTCATACCAGAGAGCCATTTTCAAACCAAAGGTGATGGGCTCCGCATGTATACCGTGGGTTCTACCTATCATCACTGTCTTTTTGTAACGTAATGCCTTTTTCTTTAACACCGCTAGAAGCTTTCTTATATCACAGATGATAAGCTCTGATGCCTCTTTGAGTTGAAGGGAAAAAGAAGTATCTAAAATATCTGATGAGGTAAGACCTACATGTATGTAGCGAGCATCCTCACCCACATTCTCAGATACACTGGTAAGAAAGGCAATGACATCATGCTTCACTTCACGTTCAATTTCATTGATTCGCTCTACACTGAAAGAAGCCCTTTCTTTAATCCGCTTTAGCGAGGATTTGGGAATCTCTCCCAATTTACTTAGTGCTTCACATGCCAGGATCTCAACCTCAAGCCACTTCTTGAATCGATTTTCAGGCTCCCAAATCTTCCCCATTTCTTTTCTGGTATATCGTGGTATCATCTTCTCTCCTTTAGACTAGCTTCTTTTTGTCAAGTAAAACCACAGAGTCACCCCGTTAGATATTGACTCTTCACCGCAGATTTACCCCGTTAGATATTTATTACAATAAAAGGTGGATTTTGTTAGATGCTTATCCTGTTGAATAAATTATCTATTCCACAAATATATTATCTAACGGGGGACTACAGTGGAAATATCAAATATCAACAAATTAAAAGATATCTCTTATTACCTTCACTCTGCGTCCTCTGTGGTTAAATTTTTGCCTCCTTTACAGCCTCTTCTCTTAGTACCCTTCTCAATACCTTCCCTACAGGCGTTTTAGGAAGCTCCTTCCTGAACTCAACCTTCTTTGGCACCTTATATTTTGCCAGACGTTCTTTACAAAACCCTATAATCTCTTCCCCAAGAGCACTCTCCCCTTCTTTCAGCACAACGTAGAGAATTACTTTTTCCCCTCGAAGCCGATCAGGCACTCCAACAGCTGCAGCATCAAGAACCTTGGGGTGAGTCAAAATCAGCTCATCGATTTCATTTGGATAAATGTTAAATCCTTCAGAAATAATCATATCCTTTTTTCTATCAATGATATAGAAATATCCATCCTCATCCATTCGAGCAATGTCTCCGGTATGCAGCCAACCATCCTTTAGGGTAAGTGCTGTTTCAGATGGCATATTCCAGTACCCTTTCATCACCTGTGGTCCGTTAATACAAAGTTCACCGGTCTCTCCCAGTGGCACTTCTTTTTTACCATCTTCTATATCGACAATCTTACAATCAGTATCTGCCAAAGGAAGTCCAATACTTCCAGCCTTTCTCTCCCTATGTACAGGATTCGAGTGTGTAATTGGTGAGGCTTCTGTTAAACCATATCCTTCCAGAATCACTCCCCCGGTTAGTTTCTCAAATTCTTCCATTACCGTAATGGGAAGTGGTGCAGAACCAGAAACACAATAATTAACGGAGGAAATATCCCATTTGCTAATACTTTTATAATAATTCAGCGCAGCATAAATTCCCGGTATGCCGGGGAAAAAGGTCACTCGATAATCCTGAATAGCTTTTAAGACATCTTTCGGTACAAAGCGTGGAATGAGCACCGCACAACTTCCTGTGGCAATGGAGAGGTTCATACACACCGCAATGCCATAGGTGTGAAACATCGGCAGTATACTTAGAATAACCTCTTCACCTTTTTTAATGATATAATACCAACCATACGCTTGGACAGTATTAGAAACAATATTACTATGGGTTAACTCCGCACCCTTTGAAACGCCTGTAGTCCCACCGGTATACTGGAGGATAGCGGTATCTTCAGGCAAAATATTAATAGGAGGGGGATCAGCCGTATTACCCGTGATTAAATCCTTAAATTCATAAATTCCTTTGCCCTCCCCCCCTTTTATTTTTTGATCTCCTCTCACTTGAAAGAGGGGGTAAAGCATCTTTTTCAGAGGGGGTAGATAGTCCTTAATTGAAGTAATAACAATGTGTTTCAGTTTGATCTGATCTTTCAGAGCAGAAACTTTCGGATATAAAAGATCCAGGGCAATCAGTGTTTCGGCCCCTGAATTATCTATCTGGTATGCAATTTCCCTCTCCTGGTACATGGGATTAGCTGGGACCGCGATAGCTCCTAATCTAAAAATGCTGTAGAAAGCTATAACCATTTGAGGACAGTTAGGTAAAAGCAGCGCAACACGGTCCCCCTTTCTGATTCCAAGCTTAAAGAGAGCACTGGTAAATTTATCTACCAGGTTGTCGAGCTCCTGGTAGCTAATCCTATTTCCGCCAAAGATAAGTGCAGGGTTTTTAGGATAGTTATGTGATGCATTTCTAAGCATTTCATCGATAACCATCCTGGGATATTGCAAACTACCAGGTGCATCATCAGTATAGTGTCTCTTCCAGAGAGCTTCCATTTTCCTACTCTGCTAGTTTATCCAAACAATTCAAATAGTTCAATTGCCTAACCCAGACTTTGCAGTAGATAGCTACTGTAAAATCTGGCTTTAATATTAGAATTGTGTATGCATTTTGTCAAATAAAAATAAACCGCAAAACTGCAAACACAATGACGACAAAGATTTATTACCAGGAAGATTACCAAAAGAACTTTTCAATTGACCTTGCGCATTTTACTGATATGATGTAAACGACAGTAAATTCACAAACCGAAAATACCAAGAAGAATGGCCAAGTACTTATAATGCTACACTTTT
>JAZFSJ010000215.1:0-8923 GCA_036446115.1 Thermodesulfobacteriota bacterium
ATTATTACAGTTGCTTTCTTCTTGGTAGGCCCTTTGCAGGTAATTGCTGACCAGGAGTCTCCCCCCATACTGGATAGTGAAAAACTGGAAAAGGTCTTGACTACGATCGATCTTTTCGAGCTTAACCGCTATGAAACCAGATTAAAAAAGCTGCTTGAACAGAAATCTTCCCCCAGTCATTACCTCTATAACTTGTATCTTGGGAGAATCTATCTGAGGACTGCCTTTTACCACGAGAGCAGGTCCGGAGAAAATAAGTACCTTCTTGAGATCAGCGAACGTTTGATCAACCAGGCACGGGACCAGTTCAAAAAGGTAGTAAGGAAGAATGGTGATTTCTCGGATGGATATGTATATCTCGCGATGGCCTATGCCCAAAAGATTAAATATGTAGGCTATCCCACGCTGCTTAGGTATGCAAAACGGGTGGAAGAGAATATAGAAAAGGCTTTAAAGAAAGATTCCCAAAATCCCAGGGCGTATCTTGTTCAGGGAATTCAGGCAATGTATAAACCGGCGAAACATGGGGGGGGTGTCGATAAGGCAATTCCACTGCTCTTAAAGTCGGTGGAGCTTGATCCTGCCTTTCATGAAGGGTATTACTGGCTGGCGAGGGCCTATATGCAAAACTCTTTTAAGAAAAGAGATGAAGGGAAAGCAAAGGCCTACCTTTCAAAGGGCTTGAAGTTATCCCCTGAGGACTATTTCTACCGGCTGGGATTAACCCCCGATGTGCAGGTCCCGGAATATAAGGAAGTTGGCAAGAAGAGCTCTAAAAAAGGATAAGATAAGGATCTTGACAAAAGTGTAGTGTTAAAAGGTCCCCTTATGCTTCCCGGGTAACCATATAGTCTTCAAAGGGCATATAATTTTTCTGTTTCCATTTTCTGCCCAATATATTCGAAATTGCTAATTTAATATAGGTTCTTTGCTGATAACGGAGAAAGGGGTTTTTTGAAAATAATGCCTCCCGTAATACCCTCCAATGGATAAAATACCTTGCTAACCCCCTGGTGTAGACTTTTTTTGCCTCTTCATAACTTAAGTGTTTGGTAGGCATGACCACATTGACCATAGTGAAGTTTGAAAAGTCTTTATCAGCGATGATCCCTTTTTTTTCAACTTCCTTGTAGTAGTCAGTACCGGGAAAAGGAGTCATGGCGGTTAAGGGGAAAGTGTCGGCGTACTTATTGTAAAATTTCCAGGTGTCAATTAGTGTGCTTTTATCATCATTCCAGTCCCCCCACATCATCATGGTCATTAATATCACACCACTGTCCTTGATGCTTTTCATCGCCTCGAGCTGGGTTTCTATCCCGGCTGTCTTTCTCAAGTGTTTCAGCTTTTCCTTACTCATCGATTCTGTTCCCATCATTACCTGAAACAGCCCCAGTTTTTTTAGCCAGGGAAGGAGCTTTTTATTTTCCACTACCTTATTGGGATTAGCCTGAATCCAGAAATGGACATCTTTTAACTTTCTTCGCTCAAGTTCTTCGCAGAATTCCTCATTCCTTTGGGGATCCCAGAGAAAATCATTATCGCCAAACATTAAAGTGGTCTTCCCGTATTTCTTGGTGAGCAACTCCATGTGATCAACGATATGCTTGGCACTGTTACCCCTCCACTTGTTCTTCCAGAATTTGGCCTCGGAGCAAAAACTGCAGTTGCCACCGCACCCCCGTGAGGTACTGATGACAAAGGCATTTTCCCCGATAATCGGAAGGGAGAATTTATCCATGGGGAGCAGGTCATAGTTGGGCATGGGGATGCTGTCTAAATCTTCTATGAAGGGACGGGATTCGGTGTACACCACCTTCCCGTTGGGGAGGTACGCAATACCTTGAATAGAAGAGTAGTCGACTTGTTCTCCGTTTTTGCTCTTTTTAATCGCCTTGAGCAGCTCCATAACAGTAATTTCCCCTTCGCCCATAATGACAAAATCAATATATCCTGAACGCAGATTCTGCTCTGCAGTAAATGACATCATGGAGCCCCCGGAAATCACGGTAATGGAGGGATCAATCAGCTTTATAAGATGAGCGGCATTGAGTGCGTCATAACAAAAACAGGTGGCAACGCTGGTTAATCCCACCACATCGGGCTTCTCTTCCCTGATAATCTTCTCCAAATCTGCCCAAGGGCGTTCCAGCCCGCTGGTGGCATCGATGTACTTTACATCAAAATCCTTTTCAACGTAGGTAGCCACGTAGGTCATTCCTGGTGCCGGGGTATGGCCTCTAAAGAATTCCCATATTTTGTGGGGTGGCTCGACAAAAAAAACCTTCATATCTAGCTCCTTCCTGAATTCTTCAACTTGTTTTTCTCAAGGTAAAACTTCCCGCAACAAGCGTGACTGTTCCTAATATTGCCATTCCTACAAGACTCGGCATAATGTCGTAAAGATCTCCACTTTCGAAGAGCAGTTCCCTCATGGAGGTGATTGCATAGGTTAAGGGGATAAGGTAGGAGCCCTTCTGTAGCCAAGGGGAGATAAGCTCAACGGGATAAAAAATCCCGGAAAGCAGTAGTGCTGGAATCACCACTAAGGGAATAAATTGAAGTGCCTGTGCTTCAGACTTGGCAAAGCTTGAGATCAATGCACTGATACCAATAGAGGAAAATACCAATAAGATAGTTATGGGAGCAAGTAACCATAGGTGCGAGTTAAAAGCAATCTCAATCTCATTAAAAAGGAAGTAGGAGAAGACAAGGACATAAATAGCCTGGAGAATGGCTAAAAAGGAGAAGCCAAGTAAATATCCCCCCAGGATTTCCACCTTCCTTACGGGGTAGGTAAACATTCTCTCCATGGTTCCCTGTACCCGTTCCCTTACCAGCACCAGGGCCCCCATCAGATAGGTTTGAAAGTAGATCTGTAGTGCAATTAATCCCAGAATCATCTCCTGAGATTCCAGGGTATAAGAGCTCTCTTCCATCTGGCCAAAGGAATATTTTACTATGACAAGAGTACCTACGGGGAAAAAGATGGATTCAAACATCAGTCCGTAATCCTTCCGGGCCTGCCACAGATTCCGCAAGGCAATATAGTATATCTTTCTTAGCATTTCAGTCGTTTTCTTGGGTCAGTTTAAGGAAAATATCTTCCAGAGTTTCTGGTACGATATCTAATCTTAGTATATCTCCGTTTGATTCTTTCAAATATTTTGGGAACTCTTCTGAGAAATTTAAAATCTCAAGTTCTTCTACTCCGCTCTTTTTGGTTATACGAATCTTAGAGATTCCTGAATCCTTCAAATGGTAAGGGGTATCTACTAAAAACACCTTGCCGTTCTTCATTAAGGCAAGTCGATCACAGTTTTCTGCATCGGATAACTGATGGGTAGTGATGATAATAGTGGTTCCTTCTTGTTTCAATTTCTTAAAGTAATCCCAGAATGCGCGTTTAAGCCTGGGATCAACCCCTGAGGTGGGCTCATCTAAAAATAAGATCTTTGGTTGATGAATGAGGGCACAGGCCAGTGATAACCTCTGTTTCATACCGCCGGAAAAGGTTGAAATGGTGTCCTCCCGACGGTCTTTTAACTCTACGAATTCTAAGATCTGGTCAATTCTGTTCTTAATATTTCCTCTCAGTCCGTTGGAGAAGTGAAGATTGAGGAAAAATTCTAGGTTTTTATTGGCAGAAAGATCATCATAGAGAGAAGGCTTCTGAGGCATATAGCCGATCAGTTTTTTAAGTTTATAATCTTCTCTGGGCAGAGTGAAACCGGCAACCGAAACCTCTCCGGAAGAGGGCTTGAGCAAGGTGCTTAAGATCCTTACCAGGGTGGTTTTGCCTGCTCCATTAGGTCCCAAGATACCAAAAACCTCTCCCTCTTTAATTTCAAGACTAACGCCGTTTAATGCCCGGATGTGACCAAAGGTTTTTTTTACGTCTTTGAGTTTGATAAAACTGGACATGAGTAATCTCAGTGGTGAAAATCACAGTTTAGATGAAATACAAAGATATACCTCTACTGCTTCATAGTACATCAGACGCACTACTCTGTGTATTTCATCAATAAATGGTTAAAACATAAAGAATATTTTTATATATGTCAAGGACAAAAAGGACAAAAATGACTATAGAAAACGCCTTTTATCCTATATCTTCTATTTCTGCTTCCATAGTAATCAAGTCAAGCAGAACAATGGTTGCCCTTCCAGTTACCCATTGTCCCGCTTCACCTGGATTGATGATTAAAGTATCACCTTTGCGGATATCTGTCTCGTGGGTATGCCCATAGATAATCACATCGGCCTGTTTACCCGTGCTGAGCTCATCTATACAGGTGGGTTCGTGCATGAGGACAAATCGTTTGCCGTGAAACTCACATTTTTTAGGCCCTTTACCAATAGTGCCTAATTTGCTGAAGGTGTGGTGCAGACCTATCCTTTCACCATCGTTATTACCGAAGACAATTGTCATCTTACATTTAAGTCTGGAAAAGTCGTCCGCTGTAAAAGGGGAGATAAGATCACCTGCATGAAAAACCATGCCGACACCTATTTGGTTAAATACTTCAACTGCCTTTGAGATAGCCCTTCTGTTGTCATGGGTATCTGCAATGATTCCTACCATGTCTCCGCTGCCCATAATTGTCTCCTTTATAATTGTATTTATGCCATAGAACTATACTTAAGGGCACTCAACTAATTTGTGGCAAACGGGTCAAATGTGCTTGAGATTTAGCATTATACTATTTTTCTACTTTTAGCTCTACCATTATCTTTGTTTTGGGTCAATGTTTTGGTGTGTCCTGTGAGGTTTTGTAGAATGTCTATAGTTAGATTATTCCGGATATCTTCATTGTTTGCTTTGGAAACCCCGTCTTTGCACGGGGTCGTAAAAGGAAGCATTAGCACTTTCGTGCTTTCTTTGTTTAACGGCCTTTGGCCACAAAAACAAAGCCACCCGTTTCACGGGTGATAGTTTACTTTGCATTATTCCGAGATTCAAACCAGACAGGGCTTGACCAGGCCATCTCACCATCTTTCTGAATAACCCTCAGATAATAGTAATCCTTATCCTTTGGCATAGTTTTGTCAAGATAGTGAAAAGTGTTTTCTATACCCTTACCCTTTTGGGTGTGTAGATTAAGACCATTTTTTATGATTGTGACCTCTTGAATCACGTCAGTTCCAATCACCTTCCCGGAGATCTCCCTCGCAGCATTTTCATTATTAAAATATGCAATTTCTCCCATGGGGTGTCCATTGATGTTAAAATTTAAAATTATCCTGGCACCGGAAGTGGCATAAACCCTTCTTTTTTTGATGGCCTTCCATATAGATTCTCTATCGAGTGTTTCAGCATAGACTCCCATAAGGCCTGCTGTTAAGGCACCAACATCCCTTCTTCCGGGATGTCCGTTGTGGCTATCACTAGATGCAATAATCCCCAGGCGATATCCTCTTGCCAGGGCATAGCGGACGAAATGTCCCTTTTTCGGACTATAGATCCCTTTAGGGGCGTTAAAATATTCGCAGTTGCCATGGGTGGAACATATCTCGGTTAAGGGCTGAAACTCGGGGTTGTAGAAATTCCAGTCACAGGCAATAGGACCCCCTCCCACGTGATGGGGTATAGTAATAGCTTCTTTGCCCTTCAGAGATTCCCATAGTTTATTCGGGGTAGCGCTTTTAGGATCTCTGAAACTGAAGACCTCTCCTTCTTCACTATGTAAGAAGAGTACGTGTTGGTGACCATATGTCCAGTTGGTCCACTCGTATCCCAAGAAGGTCACAAACTCTCCGGGACGGTAATAGGAGTCCGTTTTCTTTCTAATGAGATTCCAGGTTTTTTCATCTTCGTCCAGAGGAATAAATCCATGGGCATCATGGGTGGTAAGGGCAGAGATATCCAGCCCGGCCACCTCTCGGGCATACTTATAGTAGTTATCAGGGGATCCTGTGCCGTCACACAGGTTAGAGTGGCCATGGATATCTCCCCAGTATAGGTGATAGTCTAAAGGATTATCGGTGCATAAGATAGGGTTGCTTTCGGTTTTAAACCCGTTTTTCTTATCCTCTACTTTGATGCGATAAAGGCCGGCCTTTTTGATGGTGCATTTAAGTCTTTTGGCTCCTCCATCGGACTGTTCGAAATTATATTCGTTGGGGATTTTAACTGATGAAGAAGAAAAAGACAGATGAATCGTTCCAAGATAACTTTTTACCCAGTTGTCATAGTGGTCAACGGCAGCTATGGTGATGCTAAATGGCGTATTAGTTTCAACCAGAGAGGGGGCAGTTACCACCAGGGCGGCTGCAGGACCGGGAAGGATGTTGATACGGGGTTGATTTTCTATCGGGTAAAAGTGACCATCCCCATTGGTATCTGCTTTTATGAAAAAGTCTTCACCATCCTCGGCATACTTGTCACACTTGGCCTTTCCGAAAGGATGCGTGCCCTCACCCGTATCCCCATAGGTTACAGTAATAGATTGCTTATAGGTGAGGGGTACTTCTTTTGTCCTAATCACTATATAATGGGGGGACCCTGTCAGGACATCGAGCGTGGTCTTATCATTGGACGTTGAAACGGTGGTATATCCTGGATAATCCTGGTTATTGTTTTGAGGTGCTGACCAGCCCCAGTAGGGAGAGATATGGACCGCTATCCCCCCACCTGCCGCAATTCCTTCCTTTCCCACGGTGTATACCACTTTCCAGGTTCCATAGGTATTAACCATCACATCATCGCTTGGGATAACCTGGGCCGTTCCAATGCCATTTTCAGTTAGAGGAGAAGATTCTTTTAATGAAGCAGGTTCACCAGCATTCAGTTCATGCGGGCTGTTTTTATGGCTGTTGAGGAGATAGAGGGAAGAGACCACGAAGGTTAATATGAAGATTATAAGAGTAATTCTTTTATTAAGCATAGTTTAATGATGAAAAAGATGACTTTAAAAAGTAGATAGCAACTTTTTAATGGTTGGCAAAATTTTGATAAGCCACAGGGTCACACGGAAACTTATAAAGTTTACCAAAATACTAACAGAAGACAAGATAATTGTGGAGTTGAACCCTGGAAAAGAGTTTGACCTCAAACAGAAAGCGTAGTTGATCAATTTTATGTTGAGTAATTCAGTGTCTTCAGTGTAGTTCTGTGGCTAAAGAATAATAAGGCTTTGATGAAAACAGTAACAGAAGAGAACAGGTAGGTAAAAAAGATGAGCAATACGGTTTGCTAAACGATCATGTATCAAATGAGTAGTGTACCTTCTGAAAGTTTTTTCTTAGTTTTTTTAACTCATTGTTTACGGGTGTACCGTCTTTAAGGCACTTTTTAAAGAGTTTGGCAATTTGTTCCATCTCTTTTTCTTTCATTCCAAATCGGGTCATTTCCTGGGCCCCGATACGGATTCCTGAGGGGTTGGTAACCTTCTCTAAAGGTTCAAAGGGAAGGAGGTTCATGTTTAAGATGATATCATTTTCTTTCAGGATGCGGGCAACTTCATTCCCCCCGCCTAGTTCAGATACATCAACAGCAATCTGATGAGATTCCGTAAAGTCAAACTCCTTGGCTTGGACATTAAACCCCATCTCATGCAAACTCCTGGCCAGGGTTTTGGCATTTGATATAGTCTGTTTGGCATACTCTTCAGCAAAGACGATCATCTCACAGGTGGTTGCTGCCAGGGAAACCAGGGTGTCTAGGTGATGGTTGGAGGATGAACCTGGGAAGGCACCTTTATCAATTTTCCACCACTCTTTGGTATCTACATTGCTCATGATCACACCCCTCTGAGAACCAAAGAAGGTCTTGTGGGTGCTCGCAGTAACGATATCTGCTCCCTCACCTAAGGGGTCTTGAAATTGTTTTCCAGCGATTAGGCCCAAAACATGGGCTGCATCATAGATAATGGTTGTTTCGTTGTCCCTGCAAATGTCCACAAGTTCTTTGATGGGCTCAGGAAAGAGGAAAAGACTCTTTCCTAGTATAAGTACTTTCGGATGCAAATTTTTGATCAAGCTGAGGGTTTTTTCAACATCTAGGTGGTAGCCATCTGGGGTGAGGGGAAAATCTACAATATTTTTTGTATATTTACCAACAGAGCCTGACTTATGATGGCTGATATGTCCACCCCCTGAAGTCGAATTTACCATGACCACATCCCCGGGTTTTATGTATCGGCTGAAGACAGCATCATTGGCTATGGTCCCACTGATGGGTCTTACTTCCATGTGCTGGCAGTTAAACAGCGTCTTTAATTGCTGTTTTACCCAGGTTTCGATCTCATCAATCTTGTCGGTGCCCTGATAGTATCTTTCTCCGGGATGTCCTTCAGCGTAGCGATGAGCGAAATCAGAACCCAGCACCTGACGGGCTCGGCTGCTCATCACGTTTTCGCTGGCGATGAGATTGATGGTATTAAGCCTCCACTCGTTTTGCTGAGCGACAGTTTCCTCGATCCATTTAAGATTTCTCTCAGACATCTTGCAGTTCCCAGGGTTAAAATTCAATTTTTGTAATCAGGTCAAAATAAATCGAATCAGTCGCTGAATACCTAACATGTTTTAAGGGGAGAATCAATAGAAATGTTTGCGCAGAAAAGGAGATTTGCGACCAATTTCACGACAGATATTTGTTTCTTGTCGCAGGAAGCGGTGGGGTGCTATGGCCTTTTACCATTGCCGAGCTGGGGATGCGCAACGTGAAGATTGATGAGTTTATGGGTGATCCACAGCGAATCCTTAATTTGCCCGCCGTCTTAATTTTAGAGTAGTCACAAAAAATACAAGATAATTTAAGGTGGACATTTTCCGCATATAGAGAGGAAAAGGGTGGTGCTTAAATAGCGATCTCCTCTGTCCGGAAGAATTACTACAATGGTACCCGAATTCATGTCTCTTGCGAACTTAAGAGCACCGGCTACTGCTGCCCCACTTGACATACCCAAAAAAAGTCCCTCCTTTG
>JAZFSJ010000216.1:0-4546 GCA_036446115.1 Thermodesulfobacteriota bacterium
TCAAGAGAAGGTTAATGAAGAGGAAAAGGTTGATAGGCCAATAGAGCAAATTGTTGAAGATGCTTTAAAGTTTGTTCCTGAAATACAGAAGGCATTTTCATCTTCACCATAGAATATGCTTTATGCCCCACATCTTGTGTCTCCCCTATGCCGACTAAAACTCAACACTACTACCATAAGCATGCGTAAATTAAGGGTAATAACTTGTCAACACTTCTGCTATAAACCTCACCAAAATAACATCCCAAATAGTTGACACTACTAAATCAAGTCTACTCTAAAATTAACAAAAAGAGTCACTTATATCCTTCTAAACTCATAACTTATCCTGAACCTCTTCCTTTTTACTCCAAAACAGCAAAAAGGAAAAGGACAAAAAGCACTGCAATAATTGATTGACATCACAGGTAATGATGGTTAAGTAATAATGGGGCCAGACGAGTAGTAATGTAAAGAGATTGTGACAAATTTGCTGGCATTTGACAATCAACGGACTGGAGAAATAAATGGAATCTATTCTCACTGATCTAGCCCAAAAGATCAAAATATCTCACACGGCTGTATTAGTAATTGACATGCAGAATGTATATTGCGCTGAAGGCTACCCGGAAGGCAGTGGAATAGACAAAACAGCGATTCGCTCTATGATACCACGCCTGCAGCAATTCTTAATTCAGCTCAGGAAAAAGAATGTAACCATTGTGTTTGTTGGGACAGTTATGAATGTAGGAGATTTTTCCTCATCGATCAAGGAGCTGTGTATTCGCCACTATGGCAAGGAAGTTGCCTATTGTATGAGAAATAGCTGGGAAGCAGAATTCATCCCAGAAATTCATCCTGATGCTAACGAAATTGTTATTGAAAAAACAAGGTACAGCGCCTTTTTTAAGACCGACCTGGATGCACGACTACGTGATCTGGGTATTGCTACACTTATCGTGACTGGAGTAGGAACCAATGTATGTGTGGAAACCACTTGCCGTGATGGGTTCATGCATGATTACTATATTGTTGTGCCCCGTGATCTCGTGGCAACGACAGATAGCAAACTTCACAAATCTTCTTTGTTAAACCTTGATCGCTACTTTACTACGGTAACCTCATCAAAAGATATTCTGCAATTATGGGGGAAAGAAGACTAGCATGTACATAATACCCATCATCGTAGTCAAAAGCTAGAAACAAAGGAAGCACTACCTGCACAAATGAAAATCGGATAGGAGTAAATAAGCGTGTCATATCCATATGAAACTTTCCGCGAGTGGTTCGATGAGGAAGAAAGGCTAGGCAACGTAATAAGGATAAAGACTCCGATAAAATGTGGAGACTACAACAACATAGTTGACATAGGCAATTGCATAACGGGCAAACAACCTGAGACTGAGATGAGAGCTTTTTCAAGATACCTTCATAGCTTGCCGGGAAAGCCCATTGGTATTATTGAGAATCCGGTCGATAACTGCCCAGAAATACCTGTGGTTGTCAACCCTTGGCCTACTCGTGAAAGGGTCCTCAGAGGAATGGGGCTTAGAAACAAGGACGAACTTTGTAAAAAGATAACAGCTATTCCCGTGAACAGAATTAAACCAATGAAAATTAACAAAGGGGAGGCTTCCTGTAAACAAGTCACCATTAGTGAGGAAAAGATTGACTTAAGGAATGATATACCGCGAGTCTGGGTGGAGTTTCACCAGTGTTTGTGGAGCGGATTTAATGGGACCGTTATCATATGTGACCCAGAGACGGGAAATCATAGCCTGGGTAAGTTAAGAGTCGGTCAGTATGAATGGAAAGAAGCTAACCCCAATAACCCTTTTCCTGAGGAACGAATAAAGAAATATATGTTTGCTGCAATAGCACGCGGGGGTTCTAGACCAACGAATACAGGCCAGTATTATCTTAAACACAGGGCATTGGATAAAGCAATGCCCGCTGTACTCACTTTTGGGGACCCCACAGACCTCCATATCCTGGCAGCGCTTAAAACATTTCCCTGGCCTGAAAGCGGTGATGAATACGAGGCTTTAGGAGGATTGAGGGGAGAGCCAGTAGAGGTGGTTGAATCAGAAACTATACCAGGATTATTTGTTCCGGCACATAGTGAATGGGTTATAGAAGGAGAATTCATTCACGAGGATGAAAAATTACCACCCTATGCCGGGGATGACAATTTTATCCCGTACATACTTGGTGGAATGGTGTACACCGTATTTAGAATTAAATGCATAACACATCGAAGGGAACCTTGGTGGACTGCTACCCTCTCTTCAACCAGTGGTCTTAATGGACATGAAGGCACTCATACCGCACTTGCATCTCTTAACCTAGAAACAGAAGCAATAAACCATCTGCGAGGTTTAGGATTTAAAGTAAAAGATGTAGCTTTACCCGTAGGGCCAATGATGGCAGTGATACAGCTAGAGGTTGATGGTACAGCAAAACCCTATCCTTACTATGGCAAAAAAGTTGGTATGGCACTTGCCTCCTATGGGATACATATTGCGTCTTCCTACATAATAGTAGTTGGGCCAGATATCGATCCGCACGATGGCACGGATGTGATGTGGGCACTGGGTATGCTCACGATGCCTATCTCAGACTCAATCACGACTAAGGAGAGTTTACCAGGAATAGCCAGCGTGCTGGGAACCTGTCGTGTCGGACAACAACCCGAAACTTCCGGTCAGCAGATAATAATCGATGCCACACTCCCTGTGCCGGAACGGTACATTGGATGGCGGCCAAGATCTGATCCCCCCGAATGGGAAAAAAGTGCAATCAAAAAGATAAGGAATAAAATTGGCTTAGAGCATGATGCATGAGAATAAATGGAGAACACTACTACCATTAACCCCACCAACCAAGAAACCGAAATTATCAACACTACCGAACGTATGCGACACTGAAATTTGTCTGAATGCGACTTTGACTTGTGGCAAGAAGTGTGGGTTTTTGAGGTTTTCAAGACTATTGCAAGTATGTTAAACTTTTTTGCTGTTGATGCGGCATACAATATATTGTATCCCCACCTTTTTTCAGAAAGTTACCCAGTATCAATGTTGTGAGGTAGTTTACAACATCTTTCGCGGCTCAATAGACCGGTCCGCACATCCCCTGTCAACACTTCGCCCATACCCTTACGGATATACACGCATGACTCGTGGCGGTGTGGTTCGTTACTCCTTCACCGTCTGGAACTCTCATCCATTGCTCCTTACCAGTCTTCCCGGTGCACCCACAATATCTAGTGTCAGCTTTTCACCAAGAGAGCCTTAAACAGATTATCCAAATTCTCAATTCTTGATTTTATCATTTCAAAAGAAAGTGGACGAGTTTAAAATTGTATTCCCCCCACTCAATTAAAAATCTAAAATTAAGAATGTAAAGATTACCCATAGTATCAACGGAGGTGATTATTGTGGAAGCAGAAATGGACTTCCATTCCTGGCTTGGTTAAACAATAGATTTGTTCGGCACTGACCTACCTATGATACATAATATAAAATTCAGATAGGCATTCATAATCTTATAAAGTATTTATACCTGTTTCCCGATATAGATAGAAGATGAAAAGAAAGACAACAAAAAAGGCATTAGGATAGTCTCAAAAGGCTCTTGCCTCATGAGCATAGAGAAGACATAATTCTCATTGAAATGATCTATTATGTTCTTCTCATAAAAGAAAGAATTAAAACAAGGGGGACGTGATGAATACAAGGATAGTAATTCTTCTTACCACCTTAGTGCTTTTCTCGCTTATTTGGTGCAGTGCTGTATTTCCGAAAGAATTAAGTGAAACAAAAACAATTGTTTTCAACAAGAATGTAGTGGTCAAAAAGTATAAAGAGGGAGAGGTGCAAGCAGAGCCATACATAGTTAAAAAAGGAGATAATTTGTGGAAAATTATTATCAATAATTATGGAATTAAAGAGAGTCAGTTTCGTTTCTTCTGCAGAATAACAAAAAGTTTGAATCCCGCCTTAAAGAATGCACATGAGATTGTTCCCCGGCAAACATTACTCATTCCCTTTAAGTATGTTACTCACTTTAATATTGCAAAAGAAGAGATTAAATCAGTTCTGTTTGATAATCTCTTTTCTCATCCCTCTGAGATACCAACAGAGGAATATACCATTTTAAAAGGAGAGCAAGTGGCTCAGATACTAAAGGATAAGTATAATATTCCAGCTAATTTAATTTTTGACGAATATCTTAACTTGGTGAAGCAATTAAATCCTGATGTAAAAGATATTAATCTGGTGGTACCTAATCAGAGGGTTATACTTCCTTCCCTTACTGATTATCAATTGCCTTCTGGAGAAAAAGATGAGTTGGGAAGGGCAGCAACAAAAGAGCCCACAGTAGAGAGGCCCCAGGTGGGAGAGGCTCCTGACGTAGAGGAGGTAGAAGAAGATCTTTCAGCGGAGAAAGTCCGAGCGAAAGAGATTAGTACTGGTAAAATGTTATCAGTTGAGAAAGAGATAGAACCGGTTTATGTTGATCCACGTTTTAGAAAAATAGCTAAACATGTTCCGCGTAGCAGGAA
>JAZFSJ010000217.1:0-2670 GCA_036446115.1 Thermodesulfobacteriota bacterium
GTGCCGAGATAGCCCCGCCCGCCGTGCCTGCCCGGTTAAATGCGAGGCTTATTTAACTAGGGTGCGCGGGGAGCATCACAAGGTGTTTGATGAGTTCACTTTAGAAGCCAGTAACGCACCACTTGGAGCAATAGATTGGAATAGATGCCTGCTATTACATCATCTGATACTACATCCAGCCCGCCCTTTTTTCTATTGTTAAAGAAATTTGCCGGTGGTGGCTTAATAATGTCGAAGAAGCGAAAAAAGAAAAATCCCAATGCAATATTTATCCATCCAAAAGGCACGAGAAACATGGTGATTAAGAATCCTACCAGCTCGTCAATCACAATGTAGCTGCAATCCTTTTTTTGAAATATCTTCTCCGATTTATCTGATAGGGGGACGGCTACAAAAAAGAGGATGAGGGTAAGTACACCGTAGATATAGGGGTTGAGGCGTGATACGAGGAGATACAGTGCGACTCCCAGTGTTAAGGTGCTGAAGGTGGCAGGTGCGATGGGGAAGTAGCCTGTGTAAAACCCTGTAGAAAACAGGGTGATGATTTTCTCCCCTGTCTTCATCAGCTTGCTTTCTCCACCCTGACAGGGGAGTCAGATGATACCTGTTTGAAAATTGTGGGGTCCCCAATAACCTTTCCGAATAGGTTGACTGCACTGGCAGGTTTTATTTCATTTCCTGTGCTAATCGGGGTAGGGCCGAAGAAGATGCAGAAAGCAGGTCCCTGGGGCCAGTATCCGAGATCACCTTTTCCTACAATTTCGCGAGCGTCTTTCTCCAGGCTTTGGGAGAGGGGGATAGTGAAGTAGATTTCATCGCCCCAAAGGTTGCAGGTCGATTCAAAGGGAAGTCCATTCCAGATGGCGTCTGCGGTGGCAGTAGTAAAAAGGTGTGCTTCCGCTGTCACGTTCCCTGCGGTAATTTTTATTTTTCTTTCCATAGTCTGCTATAACTCCTCTAAAATGGCTGCTGATAGAAGAGGCAGCATGATTTCATGATGTCCGATTAAATGATATCCTTTTCCGTTTGAGGCTGTGGTGGGGCGCTGTACCACATTAACTGAGGGCCTGTAGTGACGGATAAAGTCCATATTTACCGTTGTCAGATTGATTTTTTTACCGCCTAGATTAGTGGCTAAACTTAAGGCCTTTAAAAATACCTCTGGTATAATAACTGCTGATCCTATGTTGAAGAACACACCACCTTCAAGTTGCGCGACCAGGGAAGAAAACTTTTTGAAATCAAGGTGGCTCAGTTTACCTGTAGCCGCACCATCAAAGCTGGGGTGCATGTGGATGGTGTCAGTCCCTATACCTACGTGAACTGTTAGTGGTATACCATTTTTGCATGCCCTAGCCAGCAGGCTCATTTCGGTGTAGGGAGCAGATAGTTGCAGAAGTTCTTTCCCTATGGCTTCTCCCATTCCCCAGTTATTATCTGCACCTGTTTTTACCGCCTGGTTGATTATATTTGCCGCATCACCCGCCATGCCAAATTCTCCGCGTTTAAGGCTTGCTGAGACATCTTCAGAGGTTTTGCCGGCAAGAGCTATTTCGACATCATGGATGGCCCCGGCCCCGTTCATGGCAATGCAGGATATGATACCCCTTTGCATGAGGTCAATAATCAGAGGGTTTAGGCCTACTTTAACTACATGAGCACCCATCCCAAAGATGACAGGTTTTTTATTCCGGTGGGCATTGACTACCTGATGAGCGACCTCCTTAATATCCTTGGCAGCTAGGATGGCAGGTAGGGTGTTTAGGAAATCTTTAAAACTATTTCCCTTTTCATAAGGTTTGCCAAAGTCTTTGGTGCTTACTTTACTCGGCCTTTCATCTAAAGGAATGGTCTTAATTTCTTCAGAATTTATGGATTTTGGTCCTTTTTTCATTTTCAGTCTTGAAGGAGTTCCTGTTCAACCAGTTCACAGATGATGTGGCTCAAGGTAATATGAACTTCCTGTATGCGGAGGACATCGTTTGACTCTGCATTGAGATGATAGTCTACAAGTGTGCCCATTTCACCACCACCTTTTCCGGTAAGTCCCAGGGTTTTTATCCCCATTTCCTGTGCCACCTTAATTGACTTGATCAAATTGGGGGAATTTCCACTGGTGCTTATTCCCCAGGCGATATCTCCCTTTTTGCCCAGGGCGCGAATTTGCCTGGAAAAGATATTAGAAAAATCACTGTCATTGCTGATACTGGTCAGTATAGAGGTATCTGTAGTGAGTGCCAGGGCAGCAAGTGGAGGTCTGTCCCTCTTGCTTTTTCGTAATCGATTAATAAATTCGGCCGCGATATGCTGGGCATCAGCGGCACTTCCCCCATTACCAAAGAGCATGATTTTATTGCCCGAGTTTAGTGATCCTGTAATAAGGTGGACTACTTCTATAATCTTATCACAGTTTTTTTTGGCAAAGGCTATTTTTAAATCTGCACTTTCTTTAAATCTTTGAATAACTTGGTCTTTCAATGTGCACCTCTTTTGAGTGAGAAAATTCTACCACCAATGGATGTGAGAAGACTTTGATTGGCATTCGAGTAATGGAATCAGCTACCATTCCAAGACTCCACTACTCCAATTATAAACGGAACGAATTAATGTTTTATGAGAGTATGAGCATCATAATATTTATATAGGTTCATTCTGTCAAGCTAATTTACC
>JAZFSJ010000218.1:0-3970 GCA_036446115.1 Thermodesulfobacteriota bacterium
GGTACACCACCTCCTGTCACATGGGCCTCAAAGGTCACGCTCTCTCCCGCCGTGATGCCTTCCAGCTCACCATTAGTGATGTACACCATAGGGTTTACCGCCGCGTTAAGCACATGCTTTGCCAGCAGCTGGCCTACTGCGGGATCATCATTGGGAGGGGTAAACATTGCCCAGGTCCCCGTGTACTGATTCTGCACCGGGCTGTTGGGGTCTGGCTGCCCCAAGGCAGGATCATACCCTAAATGACCGTAATCGCTCATATCATAGACAAGAGATGGATCCAGGTCGCTCCTTGCCTGGTTGAGCGGTGTCTGCCGCACGGGAGGGAAAGGCCTTAGAGGATCACCACATCCCCACATAGTAAAACAGCACTCCGGTTTTGAGGTCATGGTTTCTGATCCGTTAGCAACCGCACTACCACCTCTACTACCGGTTATCATCTCACCATTTTGAAAAGTGCCCGTTAACTCCTTCAAGGTAAGGGTGCCTGCAGTTTCATCTCCAGTCAACCACTTTATTACACCTGTCGCCCCTGAGGTCTGACCGGTGAGTGTGGCACCTCCACTAAATTCAGTGGTTCCATTATCATACTGTAACTCCCACTCACCGCAGTCTGTATCCGCCCACATACCCCAGTAATCTGCAAAGGGGTGGCCGACTACAGGATATTTTTCATAGTCCCATGTCCCCCATCTTATCCAGGTCTTAATTCCTAACTCTCTTCCCATCTGGTTGTGCATCTCAACCATGTCCAGAACAGTAGTAGTGGGTAAATGTACATTGGCGATTACAATGTGCTGGACTCCACGATCCTTCAAGTACTCTAACCCATCCCAGCAGCGGTAGCCCCACTCCTCACCAGGTAATTGCTTGTCACTTTCATAAAGCCAGGCATTCCCATACACTTCACTGCGCATTTCCCGGTTATGTTCTAAAAGACCGTTTTCAGGATTTACTTCCCTTTTACCCAACCAGGATCCAATGATGTTGTCAGGATCCATGGTGGGGTGTAGATCAAGCAGTTGGGATTTAATGTTTTTATGTATGATGAGGGTATCGTCAACCTTGGGATCGAAAACTTCATTGCCGTTAGCATGCAAAGAATGGTCTACAAAGATGATTCCGGTGTCGGCATCTGAAACGGTAGGGGACATCCCGGCCTCGATAGTCTCTACATACAGGGTGGCTACCTCGGGGTCGGCTGCGATGGGGTTGGGACTCCCATTTAAAAGTGCATGACTGTCTGCGATGGGATCCCCCAGGGAGGCAGTCCACCCCGTAGGCTCTGTGGGATAGGATCTCTCCATCAGTTGGCTGTAATCATTAATCCAAAGGAGTGGAATAGAGGTACCGTGTGCAGTATTCCAGTCATCAAGGGCACGCTTGGTCATCTCTACCACATCGAAATTTTTTGAGTAGCGAGGTCCTCCCATCATCCAATCCACCACAATAATACGGGAGACCCCTTTTTGTAAAAGCCTCTCCACAGGTCCGTTCACATTGTACCGCTCGGGATCACAGTCGGGCCACGGTCCACCCGGTTCACCTTCACCACAGTAAGTAATATCATCTCCTACGCCAGGTCCATCGGGACCATGATAGATGAATCGAGGGTAGGGGTAATTTTCTGGATGGTCCGCGCACTGGAAACCTGCCCAGTCCACCTCAAAGATAAGTCCATAGGGATTTAAGTCAAGCTCGGCCTTCATGTCCGCCAACTGTTGCAAAGATAAACTGTTCCAGGGATCTGTCCCCCCGATCCGCTCGTATTCAAATTCAAACATTCTTAAATACTTGAGGGTGAACTCCGAAACGTTGGTGTCTAAGACCATCGGCCAATTTGCAGAATTCCAGATAACGGCATTGTAGACAGGGTGGTTATGGTCAAAGGAAAATTGAAGCACGGCAGCGTCCCACATATATTGTTCTTTATTCACCTCCATGCCACCGTGGATGACAAAAATAACTCCGATCTTTTCACCCACTCGCAGACATGAGGGAGATATTAAAAACAAAGATAGGGGCAACAGAAAAAATAAAAGCCAACTTACCTTTTTTCTCCAGCTCATAAAGACCTCCTTCCTTGTTTAGCGTTTCTCTTTGTATTATTTAATAGTGAAATATTTAATTTAGCTTAAGATATACTTTATTAGTTATCAAAATTCAATGTAATTTTTTATTGCCATTCTGGCTTTAACAGCTTCTATATCACATAATTTCCAATGGATAAAGGATAAGGTAATCTCGAATGATTATGAAAAAAACAAGGTTAGTATATACTACGGTATGAATAAGATTTGGGAGTCTCTGACCACAAAATGTAGTGGTGCTTAAAATGAGAAAAATAGTTAACACTTCTTGCAATAGACAACTGCTCTAATTTATTGGAATATTATGTAGTAGGGTCGAAGGCTGGCGCGCCTCCCTTAGGTAGAGGGTTACCAGGCTGGCTCTTTTGATTACCAGGTGGGTTCACGGTTCCATCATAGTCACGTTTCCAGCCCCCGCCACATCAAACCGTAAGTCGGATTTTCCCCGGTACGGCTTTCCGACGACCTTCTCCATGTGCTTATCAGTAACCGTTGTCGTTGAAGTATGTCAATCTACCGAACTGGTATAATCCCAGCCTGACAAGCAAGTTGCCGTAGGCCCTCCGCATGCCTCTCGTTTGATCCCGTACTTCCGCTTCAGGATTATCTCCTATCCAGCGTCTGTTTCGCTTCATGGAACAGTTTAGTCTGTAAGTCAGAAATTTATTACGCACGTTCATAGCTCTCTGAGCACTCATGCATCCCTCCTTACTTCCTAAAGGTTCAAAAAATAAACCCCACCTTCTCAGACTCTATGCCTAAAAAAAGTGGGGCTATATCTACTATTAAATTCACTAAAAACCTCCTGTAATGGTGGTTTAGCGATATTTTTTCCTTAAATCATGTTTAAGAATATTTGTCAATAAAAAACCCCCCAGTATTGCTACTGAGGGACTACAGATTTGATATGAGACTGTCGAAAAAGTCCAAATTTACAATTTTGTGAATTTAAAGGACAGTCAAATCAAGGAGTTACAAAGCTCAAAATGAGGGTTTTAGGGTTTTTCGACAGTCTCTTCGGTAGTGTTGATAACTTTAAAAGAGAAAAACGGCAACCATAAACCGAAAAGACATTCTGTAAAATGGTCACCGTTTTCCCTGAAAAAGAAAGAAACTTCCAGTATGTATTTTAATAACTACCATATTTTATTTAGCTTGTCAAATAATATATGCTATCTATGAGTACTGGAGGGGCTACCTAAAAGAAGGATGGGAGTACAATATATTGTGTACTGCACTAACTGAAAAATAATCAACCATACTTGCCATAGTGTTGAAAACAGCTTTTACACACCTTACGAATGGTGATATCAACTTTTCATTTAAGTAATCTAAAGGCCTACTACCCGATTAACACGGCTAGGATTGCAGCCCCAGACAATATGCCCATTAGAGCAACCCATGTAGCTCCAAGCCTTGTCTTTTTTAGACTTCTTATTACCTATGATCCACTCCACAGGGTTAGTCTTACCCACCAGATTACTTAGGTCCATATCACCTGGTGTTCTTCTCAACCATATTCCTTATGAGGTTAATCCTGGACCAGTCGGAACCCTACAAGGAAATTGCCTGTATCGGCGAAATCGAACGCGCGATAAGATACACGGCAGAGCCCAGCGTCGTCGTTCCAGCCGCCCCCGCGCATCACGCGGTAAAAGCCCGAATCAGGTCCCGGGGGATCTGTGTCCGGACTCTCCTCATAGTATTCATCATCATAATAGTCCTGACAGTACTCCCAGAGATTCCCCGTCATATCATACAGCCCCCAGGCATTAGGCTGCTTTTGACCAACAGGTTGTGTCTTAGCCTCTGAGTTGGCATCATACCATGCACTATCATCAAGGCAGCTCGCATTATCTCCGCAGTAGTACTTCGTCGTT
>JAZFSJ010000219.1:0-2040 GCA_036446115.1 Thermodesulfobacteriota bacterium
GGAAGATAAGCGATTTCAACTGTTTGAGCCTGAAGGGCGAGTTTTGAAATCGCCTGGAGCGAGCCTTAGATTTATCAAAAAACGTTTTCAGGCAAGCGAAAAGGGATTTGGGCAACAGCCTGTTAAGGACTTACCCTATTTTTACCAAGTCTTATCAGGTATCTCACTAGTTAAAAGTAACATTTAAAAACTATTGCTGCAAGGCAGGATGCCGGTCAATCCATGCACGAGAACGATATCCTTCCTCTAAAGCATAAGACCCCTCTAGAATGGGGTCTTATGGAAACTCTCACATCAGCTTTTCTCATCTGGTGCTTTTACCTATTCTACCGCAATAATCTTTCCGGTTGAAATTTCTTCGCGGACTTTTCCTTCCTCGTTCAACCTTTTCACTTCATACGTATATTCACCTTTATAGATGAAGCAAATGCTGGCAATTCGGCCTTCGGCAATCTTGCCAGTTTCATAGTACCCCCATAAATTAGAATAAAAATTAACAGGGGCTTTGCAGGCAATACCCAACTTCTCAATAAATTTAATGGTAATGGGGCCAGGATCGTTATTGAGCCACACTATGGTGGTTCCTAGCTTCACCTTAAGGGTTCTAGGAGCAATCCCTGCCGGTTCCTTTTTCAGGATTACCGTTTTTATCACCTCTTCAGAGACTTTCTCCTCTGCAAAGGCGTTACTTTTGAGTGTGGGAGATAGAGTGCAGACCAGGAAAAATACGACAAGTGGAAAGATTAAATAACATTTCTTGGTTTGAAACATAATACCCTCCTTTCACGAAAAAGTTAAAAAATATTTTGATTTCATGCTGTGAGAGCTCTCGCGGACTACAATAAACTGTTCATCCCACCTATGTTATAATATAATTACCCCACAAGGTATCTCAATGGGCAGAATATAGTATTTTTAGTGAAAAAAGATAGTATTTTAAGTGGATTGCTTAATTATCTCAGCCGCAGTAAAAGCAATAGAGGTGGATTTAGATAAGAGGGGTAAAGCGTGCTTTGGTATCTATAATAGTGAGTAACCTAACAACGTGTATCGACATATCTGAGATATGGTTAATACTCTATACATCATATCCGAGTATTGTCAAATTTTTTCTTTGACCAGAGAACAGCCAGCAGCATTACCATAGCAAGCACATTTTTTCAGCCTACTCAGCGCTGTAATCTTCTCTCAATTTCACAGTATATTTATTAACCAGGTGATGAGGGTGGTAGGAGAGCTTTGCCATTCTTAACCCTTCTTCACCCAAATCCTGTTCTCTGTTGATGTAAGGAAGGTTCTCCCATTCATGCATACAGAATTCTTGGTTAATGAGCTGGTAGAGCCCATCAAAGGCCGGGTTGGCTTTTTCTATATGAATGACTGCCGTCTGCGGGTTGAGTTGTTCTCCCAGGGCAAAGGCCTCAACCTTCTCTTTTATCAGAATCACACCTCCCTTAAAGCCAAGGGTTTCCATGTTTTTCAGACTTTCGTATATTGCCCTTTCTTCACCTAGAAGACCGGAAAACATTTCACAATGTTTGAGATTACACCACTCAGATTCCAGTGCGAGACAATCTTCAACGAGATCAGGAGTAAGAGAAACATAGTGATAGGAGTGATCTCTCTTAAATTTATTAATGTGATTCCTTTTACTGTGAAATTTGTTTCCCTCCAGCTTAATCAGGTCTTCTGTTAAATAAACGTAATCGCAGTTGTCTCTATCCAGTACTATTTCAAAATGATTATTATCTTTAAGATGCTGATTGACTAAGTCTTCAGGCACCCTATGCACTACAGGTGTTATCCCTTGGCTCTTAAGGTGGCGCAGAAACTCATTGGTCCGTTCCTGGAAATTATCCTTACATAGGGGCGGGAAAAAGAACGGTTGACTTATTTCAGGCTGGACTAAAATACAGATGCAGTCATCCCAGAGGCACCATAAAAGGTGATAATAGTAATGCCAGATGAACAGGTTGGTAAAGGTATATTCAGAGATTTGAGGAGGGGAATGGGCAAAAAAATCCTGGAAGAAGTTTTTAT
>JAZFSJ010000220.1:0-5532 GCA_036446115.1 Thermodesulfobacteriota bacterium
AAATTGTTTCTTCTCAGAGAAAAGAGTGGCACAAGTGGGTACAGGAAAAAATAGATCAGGGAGATTTTAGGAATTTAGTGTTGAAACTGGAAAAGACAGGTCAAAAAGAAATCGACTTGAATGAGACACAAGGGAAGTTGTTGTTTAAATGATTCATGTTTGTCTGAGTACATAAAAGTATAGTGAAGAATTTAGTGACTATACATTACAAGAGATTTGAGAAAGTGATGTTTGAGTAGTAAGATTTTATGAACCCCTAATTTATCAACCATACGCTAACTCTATGAAAGGAGGTTATCATGTCTGAACCAGGACTTTTCTGTCAAGTAAATCGAGCAAAGGACCCTCACAAAAAGGAGCCCCTTGAGCAAAAGCATCTCCCGGTGATTGAAGTGCCGGATGGGATCAAGTCAGAACAATTCTTTAATCTAAAGGTCAAAGTGGGAGAGATCGAGCATCCCAATGAGAATGGCCATTTTATCCAATGGATTGAACTCTATGTCAGTGATGTGTACCTGGGGAGGTTTGATTTAGCACCGGTAATGACAAAGCCAGAGATTACTATCCCCTTAAGCATTGCGCATGGAGATAGAAAAACATCCCTTCGCGCTGTATCACGCTGTAATCTTCATGGGATCTGGGAAAGCACTAAAGAGATTGAGGTACAATAAGGCTTTTTAAGGTGAGAAGAGCATTTATCCTTCGCCACTACTGAAGAATTCACAATGAAGGGTTTAAGGTATTAAATAATGAATACGAGTGAAAAACCTGCTCCCTTTGTTTTTTCGCTTGTTCTGGCAATGGGGCTTATGCTCTCCCCAGAATCACTGATCATACTGGGAAATTCTATGGGGGGTGCAGGGAGTCTCTTTTTAGTCTTCATCATTTCTTCGATGGTCGTTTACCTTTTCACGGCCCTAAGCTACGCTAAAATACACTCACTGTATGCAGGACCAGAGGGCGAAGCCCGGGTTATAAAAGAGGTTTTGGGTGTTATTCCAGCGATAGTACTCCCTATCTGTTCAAGAGTGGTGTTTACTCTCTGTGTGGCTACGGGCATCTTGGCTACAGCCGGTTATGTATTTAATGAAATATTTGTCTATTGGTTCCCAAATCTGGGATTCTCCTTTTGTCTGTTGGGGGTTTTGCTGGTACTTAATCTTTTGAACCAGAGAATATCAAGGGTAGTCCAGATTGTGTTTGTCACAGTTGCGATCTTTGGGCTAGTCATTATCTCCACGGTCGGATTATTGGAACTGGGGAATCTGTCCAAGGTAGGAGAGTCAACAGGCACGTCATCTTTTAGTGTCGCCAGGGTGACTTTTCTGGGATTGATGCTTTTTGTAGGATTTGATCTGGCAGGATTAGCAGGGAACAGCGAAGATAAAAACCCTGCGCAGCTAGTGAGATCCATGGTGGTGGGAATCGTTTTGGTCGGGGTTGTGTTCATTATTTGGGGTTTGGTTTCTTTTGTGTATGTATCCCCAGAAAGATTATCTGAAACCACCATTCCCCATTTGATCACTGCCCGTATCATTCTGGGTGAGACAGGTCGGATAATTATGGGGGTTGTGGTAGTGGCAGGAACATGCAGCGCGGTAAACGTCTTGCTCATTGCAGTTTCCAGGATGATTGCCGGTATGGCTGTTCAGGGTTTCCTGCCTTCTTTTTTTGGGTTTGCTCGGGATCGAGCACCCATTCCACTTATTATCCTGGCCGCAGGAATCGCAGCCATGTTGGCGTTGGGTATGGCTGGTGCACCGGCGTTAGAGGTTTACATGAGAGCGGGTCTGTTGTTTTGGCTGCTCAATTATGCGGTGGTTAATCTCTCTGTTTTGATTATGGGTAGGCGTATGCATGACCGGTCAACCCTACTTCAGATTCCCGGATACCCAGCGACTACAATAATTAGCATATTAGCATTTCTGGGCGGCTTTGCTGGACTCCTGTGGTCAGATAACGAGTCAGTTCTTTTATTGAAATTTATGCTTAGTATTCTTGTATTGGTATCACTTTTAAGTCTCGTGTGGATTGTGCTTGGCCGTGAAAAGGGCCCAGCCGACCCCCGCATGACTTAGATAGTAAAACCTTTTTTCAACAGAAAAAAGGAAAATGGTGACGAGTAATTGTAAGAGGAGGAATTGTGATGAAAAGGAGATTAGTAAGCATTCTGACAGTGGCGTTGAATTTAGCCATGTTAAGTGTAGTTGTACTCACAACTATGGCCGCGGAAGTACCCAGGATGACAAAGGAGGAGCTCAAGTCAAAACTCGGCACTCCTGAAGTGGTCATCATTGATGTCCGGGTTGGTAGGGATTGGAAGGCCAGTGAAATGAAAATCAAGGGTGCAGTGCGGGGTGATCCACAAGACTTGGAGTCTTGGGCAAAGAAATATTCTAAAGATAAAACTCTTGTTTTCTACTGTGCCTGACCCAATGAAGGTACCAGTGCCAGTGTGGCACGGAAACTTATGGACAAGGGATTTACCAAGGCATACGCTCTCAAGGGGGGATGGCACGAGTGGTTCAGGGCCAAATATCCCACGGAATACAAATAACCCAATTCAAATCTTATCTTCGTCCTTTTTCTGATCTTTACCCTCTACCTTACGGTGAGGGTGGCAAAACATTCTTCTTAGAGGAGGCATATAACTATGAAGCAATCTTATACAGTCTCGCACTGGCTTCCCTGTCCTGTAGTTTTTATCAGTACGGCTTATGGGGAGAGGCGGGATATCATGACGGCAACTGCCATGTTTATCTCGGAAAAGGAGCCACTTCTCGCCATTAGTGTAGCCAGAGATCATCTTACTGCCCAATTGATTGAACAGGCAGGTGGGTTCACCTTGGTTATTGTATCTGAAGGTCAGAAGGAATTGGCTTGGCAATTGGGAAGCGTAAAAGGAGAGGAAGAAGATAAATTTAAACATTTCTCCATCACTACCCTACCACCCAAGGAGGGAAAACCACTCATTCCGGAAGACGCTTCGTCCTGGCTGGAGTGCCGGGTGGTGAGCCGTCAAGAGGTGAATGGCTACTTTCTGGTAATTGCCCGGGTAGTGGACCAGGAAGATCTGGGCAACCCACCGCTGCTTTGGCAAAAACAATCTCTCTTTGCCTTAAAAGCGTTATAATATTTTATCAGTAGAAACAAATACTGTATAGTATGTTATGTTCATTAAACAGACCAGAATTATTCGGTCAACCGAAGAAAAAAGTTTGACATGAATTGATTAGATAGTGATACTAAATAAGCATAGTTCTTAATTAGTTTCAGTAGTAACCGCATGGAAGAAAAGAATCAGTTATCTCAAGAGAGGCTGAAGGAGTTTGAACATTTAAACATCTTATCATAATCAAAATAAAAGGAAAGGAGGGATAGTTGTATGAAAAACTACATTTTTTGTTTCTGGATCGTAATTGCCCTTTTCATCAGGCTTCCCGCTTTAGCGGCTCCGCCACTGGGCCTGCCGCCGCTTCCAATCCCTGCTGACAATCCCCAGACACCAGAGAAGATTACACTTGGTGACAAACTCTTTCATGATAAGCGCTTCAGCAAGACAGGCGAGGTGAATTGTGCTACCTGCCATGACAAGGAAAAGACATTCACGGACCGCCTCACGGTATCAGAGGGAATTAACAAGCTCACAGGCACGAGAAATGCTCCAACAGTAATAAATGCTGCTTATATGAAAAGCCAGTTCTGGGACGGACGTGAGCCCACTCTGGAGTCTCAGTCATCCCAACCATTTGTCAACCCGATAGAAATGGGCTTGGAAAATCATGATCCCATCCTGAAGATTGTCCGCACTGATCCTGAATACGCTAATCTATTTAAGAAAGTCTTTAAAAAAAAAGGTGATCAGATCACCATGAAAGAAGTAGAACAGGCAATCGCTGCTTTTGAGCGAACGGTCATCTCAGGCAATTCTCCATTTGATCGCTACCAGTATGGCGGCGAAGAGAAAGCGATGAGTGAAGCAGCCATACGTGGATTAGAGATATTCCGCGGGCAGGGACGCTGTGTCTCCTGCCATGTCATCGAAGAAACCCAGGCACTTTTTACCAATAGCCGTTTCCACAACATTGGCGTCGGCTTTATCAAGTTGGCCGACAAGGAAGAGGAAGTGGCAAGAGCCTTGCTTGAATCGAAGAGAAAGGGTGCGTCTGTTGACATTGAGGTCTTAACCAAAGAAAACACTTCGGAACTGGGACGTTTTGCCATCTCGGAAGACTTCACAGACATGAGTGCATTCAAAACCTCCACGCTGCGTAATATCGAGAAAACTGGACCCTACATGCACGATGGCAGCATCAAGACGCTTGAAGATGTAGTTAAGTTTTACAACAACGGAGGCAGACTGGAGGAGACCGATCCCCTTTCCCCCTTTCTGGACGGGGGCATTCGACCTTTGAATCTCGACGATACGCAAAAGACGGACCTGGTGGAGTTTTTAAAAGCGCTCACCAGTCCTGAATTTGCCAAACAATAACCTTATGTAGTAGGCGCATGAACGTCTGAAGGAGGGAATCATGAGCGATCTGAATCGCCGCGAGTTTTTGAAAGGAGCCGGCGCACTTGTGGTCGCAGGCGCTTTACCTGTGAGCCTGGTGAAAGTGGCGTTCGGAGCTGGCACTATGAAGGAGGACTTTACCTTCGCCCACATCTCGGATTCACACATTTCCTACCTCGGGGAAAACAAATTCGTGCGAAACTGGGATCGCGGCCTTATTCGGGCGGTTGCCGAGGTCAACCTCATGATGCCACAACCGGACTTTATTATTTACGGCGGAGACATCGCACAGCTGGGAACGAAGGAAGAGATCGATCATGGCCTGGAGCTGTTGTCAAAAGTGCGATGTAAAGTCCACTATGTGATGGGTGAGCACGATTACTATGTGGATCTTGGAGAGCACTGGGAATCACGGCTGGGCCCCCAGTGGTACAGCTTCGACCACAAAGGTGTTCATTTCGTAATATTAAACAGCATCCTGACTTACGATGACTGGACCCATAAAAAATGGCCGACGCAGATGGATCGCATGCTTGCCATGGCTCGCCTGGACAATCCCGGAGGTTCACCCTTTATGGTAGGTAAAAAACAGCGCAGTTGGCTGAAGAAGGACCTTTCTAAGGTCAGCAAGGATACTCCGGTAGTTGTCTGCTCTCACTCGCCGATTCAGAAGATCTTCAAGGGCTGGAACTTCTGGACCGATGATGCAGAGGAGGTGCAGACTCTGCTGAAACGGTTTGACAAAGTTACCGTGATCTATGGACATGTCCACCAGATCCAGTACAACCAGATTAACAATATCAGCTTCCATGCAGTGATGGCGACGGCGTGGCCCTGGCCTTATCCCAGCACCTACTCGCAAGCACCGAGTTATTTGCCGGAGCTCACCGTGAAGATGAACCGGGGTGACCCATTTTTTGAAAGGGATGCTACTGGCTGGCAGTTCATCAACACCCACACCGGCAACGTTGACATGCACTACCAGTTACCCAACAATCAGAATCGAAGTGTTGTCTTCG
>JAZFSJ010000221.1:0-4576 GCA_036446115.1 Thermodesulfobacteriota bacterium
GTTGCAACGATTCAAATTGTGGAAGACCGAAAGCAGTACACCAAGAATGTCGTAATAAAACTCAAGAAAGACGGTATAGTCGATGTACATCCAAACAGAGAGTACAGCAAGATTGACGGTGGCATCCCGCTTCCGGCCACATTTGTACAGGAGGTATCAAGCGCTATCAATGAAAAAGGCGTTTACAGTTACGACCTCCTGAGCAAATGGAACATAAACAAGGAAAAGGGCTTAAGCACTGACTTTGAAAAAGAGGCATTTGATTATTTATATGATAAAAATGGAAATGTGTTCTCCCGTTTCATGGTACACAACGGTATCTTTACCCTTCGATACGCAACTGCTGATATAGCCTCTGCCGCCGGTTGTGTAAGCTGCCATAACAACCACGAAGATAGCCCGAAGAAAGACTTTGAGCTCGGCGACGTAATGGGCGTCCTCGTAGTAAACATTCCTATCGGTACGGTAAGCGCAAAGACAGAGGCATTCTTTGCCGATTCAGGAGACGGTGAATTTGGTGAGGCTAGTTTTCTCAAGACAAAAAAGGTATTTGATGCCACACTTGGGGCACTCATTAATGGTGGGGAGGCACCTCTGGACCTGGGAATGACAAAATTTATAACATTTCCTCCTAATGAAGACGCCGTGATCACGAGCAAATTAAAAGAGGTTGAAAAGTTGTGGAATACTACACAGGTGAATTTGAAAAAGATTACGGAAGTTGAAACCAATTCAGCGGAATACATAGTTGCCTACGATGATGCATACACGAGTGGAAATGCCACAATGAAGGCCATGAATGAAGCTGTTAGTATGTATGTAGCAAATTCGGATAGGAAATCGGCCATGATGTTATGGATTCAGGGAGGATCTGTGGGTATGGTCTGTCTGGTCATAGGCCTTGGCTGGTTATTATTTTCAAGTCCGTTAATAAAACTCTTGAAGGTTATTACTGAAAAACTATCACAAGGTGCAGATCAGGTTGCATCGGCATCGGTGCAGGTATCTTCATCGAGCCAGAGCCTTGCACAGGGGTCATCGGAACAGGCGTCCTCTCTGGAAGAGACGTCGGCATCGATGGAAGAGATGGCATCGATTACGAAACAGAATTCAAATAATGCAGAAGAGGCTGCCAAGCTGGTAGATATGTGCAGTGTTTCTGCTGAGAATGGCACCAAGGCAGTAAAAGATATGAATACCTCTATGGAAGAGATAAACGGCAGCAGTAAGAAGATAGGAGAGATTATCAAGGTCATAGACGGGATAGCATTTCAGACGAATCTACTGGCGCTTAATGCTGCAGTGGAGGCGGCGAGGGCAGGAGAGCATGGTAAGGGTTTTGCTGTGGTGGCGGAAGAGGTGAGGAATTTAGCACAGAGGAGCGCTACGGCGGCGAAGGATACGCAGACGTTGATAGAAGACAGCGTTGCCAAGGCTGAGAATGGGGCCAAGATTGCGGATAAATGTAGAGAGGCGCTGGATGACATAGTGAAGAACGTGAAGAAGACTACCGATTTGACGAAGGAGATAAAGAATGCGTCAGGCGAGCAATCAGATGGTATAGAGCAGGTGAGCAATGCGGTGCAGCAGATGGACGAGCTTACACAGCGGAATGCGGCCAGTGCGGAAGAGACGGCGGCTGCGAGTGAGGAGTTATCGGCTCAATCCCAAAATCTGATGGAGCAGGTTAAGATACTGTCTGCACAGGTTGGTGGTAGTACTGTTGTTGATGAAGAATTGCATGCTACTGCTGAAAAATCAACGAAGAATGTTACCTCAGCAAACCAGCATTTAAATTCAGGGCAACCAGGACGAAAAGTTGCCCCGGTTAAAAGGCTGAAATCAGTACGTAAGACAAGGCTGGATACTGATGGTGGCAATGGGGGAGATGTTATAGAAGATGCTTTACACAAGAAAGACCTGGATAGGACAATCCCGATGGGCGAAGAAGAGGTTCTGGAACATGATGAAAAGTCTAGAGATTTTTAGGGCTATAAGTGACTCTAATGTAGTGCTACCTCTTGTTTAGAAAAGGAGAAATCAAGCAATGGATCCTCATGAGGATAATGTTACGAAAGGCTATCAAAGAAAAAAATTTTTACTGTTACTTACCGATGAGGCAAAAGCTTTTGCTGCAAATTCTGTGAAGATTCAGTTGCACACAGAAAGGATCAAGCAATCGTGCCACAAACCCGGCACAGCCGGGGAGGCTCACAAGAATCGGCTCCTTGCAAAGACCAATGAACTGAAAAAGTTGGCGGAGCTACACAATTCAGCGGCTAAACATTTATTGAGTGAGGCCAATAAGTTGGAGAATGGTGCCCCGGTAGACAATATAATGGCCAAAATGCGCATTTACAATACTTTTCTTGCTGACCAGCTTAAAAGTGGAAAGAAAGAGGCTTGTCATGTCCTCAGTGCGCTTCTGGATGATTTGCAAAAACCTCTTTCTGGAGGATAACAGCCACGGAGTTGTGACAGCGCATTAAACGACTTTATAAAGAGGTATGGTAAATATGTAAGGTTCGTATCAAAATCCATAATATATCTCTAAATATAAGGGAAGGAAGTATTAGATGGAAACAGTATCAACAAAAGGTGGAGGAAAATTCCTGACATTTGATTTAGGTAAAGAAGTATATGGTATTGATATTCGTAAGGTTAGAGAGATCATAGGTTTTAAGGACATTACGGCCGTATCGCAGACGCTGGATTACATGAAAGGTGTTATTACCCTGAGGGGAAAGGTTATATCCGTAATAGACCTGAGGCTTAAATTTTCAATGCCTAAGAAAGAGTACACACAGGAAGCAGGTGTCATTGTGATAGAAGTTGGCAATGCAATGATAGGAATCATAGTGGATAATGTTTCTGAGGTTTTGTACATAAAGAGTGGAGAGATAGAAAATGCTCCACATTTTGAGCAGGAAATAGATATGAACCTTATTATGGGTTTGGGCAAGATAAAAGGAAAGATAATAATACTCCTCGATATAGAGAAATTCCTATCGTGTGAAGAGTTAGAAATGGTTAAAAAGACAGTTGGAAATTAGTAATAGTTGATGCCACCAGGATAAAAAGGCACCAATCAATTAACTCCGTATTCGTTCAGGCTTATCAGCCAAAACGATATAATTTGGCTGGTAGAAAGACCAAAATGTTTAGACGTAGGTACTGTGGAAGTAAAATCTTGAAGTAAAGATCGGTAAATGTTGATAGGGATTTGGATAGTATTAACCTCAGAGAATAAGCTCACAAGTAAAATATAACTGGAGTAGTGAAACGTCCGGGTAATGTGGGTAACGAGTTATTATGTTCTCAGTTACCCAACCACTACTCCAGCATACCCCTAGTCATATATTTCTATTTGACCATAGTGATAAAGAAGGAAGGTGTTTTAAGAGAACATGTTTAGAGCAAGTAGATTAAGGGTTTTCATTTTACTAAGTGTTTTACTCCAGCTTTTCAACTTTAAAGTATTTGCAGAGGAATTGCTTAAATCAGAGGGTGATAAAAAAGATATCCTGATAGTAAACCTAGAAGAATCTCTGAACATAGCACATGAAAAAAACCGACAAAGGCTGGTTTCTAAAGCTGCCATTGAGATCGCCAAGGCCCAACATGCACAGGCCCTTTCCGCTTACTGGCCTCAATTGAAGCTTACCGCGACAGCCATAAGAATAGATGAGGACCCCACTTTTACTTTTCCGGGTAAAACGTTTACTGTTCCTATGCTGGGATCCGTTCAAGTTCCTGAGAATGATGTCAAGCATATGGATAGAGATACTATACACGGTTCTCTTGCTCTCACCTATCCGGTTTATACCGGGGGTAAGCGGTCTGCGATATCAAAACAGGCTGAATTAGGGATTAGGTTATCTAGAGAGTCCGCAAGGCGAACAGACCTCCAGATCGTATATGATGTCAATCGTATATATTATGGCACCGTTCTTGCGAAATCACTTCGCGAACTTGGTCAGAAAACCCTGGAGCGGTTTGAGATGACACTTGATTTGACTGAACGTCTTTACAAAAATGGAGCAGGTACGGTAAAAAAAACTGACTATCTGCGTACTAAGGTTATAGTATCCAGTATACGTTCAATGCTGGAACTTTTGAGATCAAATGAGAGTTTAGCAAAAGCCGCGCTTATCAACACCATGGGATTGAACTGGAAGACACAAATAGAACTCTCCGAGGAAGAAATTCCCTTCAGACCATTCAACTCTGATCTAACCAAACTTGTCACTGATGCCAATCAATTTAATTCGGATTTGACTCAACTCCAACTTGCCCTCAAAATTGCCAGGGCAAAAATAAAAGAAAACAAAAGTGGATATTTTCCCACGATCGCATTCACCGGTAATCTTAGACATATTGAGAACTCATATGATAAAGGCTTGACGAACAGTACCAATAGTGATTCATGGACTATAGGTCTCGCTATGGAAATACCTCTTTTTAACGGATTTCGTACAAGGAGCAAGGTAAAGGAAGCTATCGCGCGCCTCGATAAAGTAAAACAAGAGAAGATACTCTTCCGCGAGGGAGTTGCTCTCCAGATTAAGGATGCGAT
>JAZFSJ010000222.1:0-3410 GCA_036446115.1 Thermodesulfobacteriota bacterium
CTTGTTTTTCTTTTGCGGAAGCACACCCAAAAATAAAAGTAACCACGAAACTTAACACTATGAACTTTACGTAATATGTCATCTTCATCGTCACCTCCGCACTATTTTCTAAAAATACTGATGGTCAAGCATACAAATTTCATGCTTGAACTATATAATAGGAGTTAAGGTAAGACTTTACCACAAAAATCGACAATATTTAACCCCTAAGTAATTTTGCATTAGCCTACTATTATTATATAATTATATAACAATTAAAAATAAACAACCTTGCGGTTCTCATCCAAAGTGCGTACCTAAAATTATGCATTCCTACCTTCTAATCCCATGCTTATAAACCGCGGTAATCAACTCTTCTATCTTCTCCTCTGCTTTGCCTTCCATAATGGCCTGAGTTACACAACTCTCTACATGTTGTTTCATAATAATCCTGGCTACACCATCCAATGCATTCTTGGCCGCCGCTATCTGATTGATGATGTCTATACAATATTTTTCATTTTCCACCATTTTAGCCACACCTCTCACCTGACCTTCTATCTTCTTCAATCTCTCTATGGATTCTGCTTGTACCTTTTTATTAATCAATTCTTACCTCCTCTACTGCATTGTCTACCCTACCCCTGTAGGGTATACAATACAGTATGACCCTGTATTTGTCAATTTTTCATCTCCCTTTACCGGCAGGTGCCGAGAAAGCCCCGCCTTGTAGGCGGGGATGAATCGGCACAATTCATAAATAATCAAATTTAAACTCCGGGATGCCCCGCGCTGTGCGCGGGGAGCATCACATGTCTGTTCCACTATTTTTTATCTATCTCTCACATAACTGCCACAAAAAAGAGCTGCTCTTAAAAAGCAGCTCGCTTTTAACTTCAAACCTGATTTATGTAGCTTTTATACTAAATCATCAAATACCTTTCACTCAGTGTTATCGATAAGGCTATTTATTGCTTCTGAAACCATCTTCTCATGTTGTGCTGCGGTCTCTGCCCTTCCATATTTCTTGATGATCTTCTCCCATCTGGGAGTCCCGTAATATTGATGGCACCCTAAGCACACACCTTCTCTTTCAACAAGATTCCTTTCATCTTGATTTAACGGTCTATCCTCAGGCAAGGGCATGTTTTGAACCTGCTTTCCGCTCCTTATTACCAGTTGATCCAGGGCATAGGGAAAATTCTCTATTTTGGGAACCTGCCACTTTCCTGTCTTCGCGTCAGGGATATCCCCATACACACCTTTTGATAAGTCCTGAAATAAAGGGCTGTCCCCTAGAAGCTTTAGCGTACTTCTCGAATTACCGGTTCCATATCCTATGGTTTTAGGGTTGGTATGACACTCTTCACAGGTCCGAGCAACCAGGCTCGTTGAGTGAGGATTAAGTGGTGCCAAGGTAGGGTCCCTATGGCCACTGGAGGTTGTGTAGTACTTGTTTACTGCCTTGACATTCCCCTCCTCATCGATAAAAGTGTAAAAGACCTGACAACCCGGCACAAGAGGGGTGACTTTTCCCTTAAAATTTACTCCCAGCATGGGGTACTCCCATCTTAAAAAAGACCTGTTTTCGATGGTGAGATCACCAAACTCTTTGCTAATAGTTTGCCTTCCCGTCTTGGGATCTACTTTCTTGGATGTGGTTACCCAATCCGTGCCTTCAACCCTCCTATCGTACTGCATATGACAACCGAAGCACTGGGGTGCCCAAGTAGAATGACAGGCATAACATTCCATTTTCTCGATATGCTGGGGAATTTTTGCCATGGCAACCTCCCCCTGCTGGGTCTTAAATGTACCAGGGAGCTTTTTGTTTTTAAGCAGAGGGACTTCATGTTTCTTGCCTGTATAATAACTTACGACATATGCATACTTGCCTTCTTTGAGCCAGTTTGTCTTCGCATTTCCCTTTGAGGTTAAAAGATGCTCTTTTTCTCCGGCTTTAAAAACTCCCCTCTTTCCCTCCAATATTACTGGCGTCCCATAGCCTACTGGAAGTTCCCATGGATACTCTTCCGGTGTTCCATGACAATCATAACAGCTGACTTCCACCTGATAGTATGTCACCGGATAGATATTACCATCTCCATGCACGTCAATAGATGTATGGCAATCACTGCACTGCATTCCCCTTTTAAAATGGACATCCTCCCTCACATGCAAATATTCCTTTGTAAACAGCGGCTCCTGTGGTTGAGCTTGTTCATTAAAGGGAGGTGCCTTACCATCTTTTGCATAATCATATTCAAACATCCCCACAAAAGAGGTTCCTATTCTCTTTCCTCTCGTATGGCAGTGGGTACATTGAGCCCCCGGGATGGCATTGGTAATTTGATGTCTTAGGGGATAGGGACGATCTCCTCCATCTTGAGAAATAGCATTGTCATCACCTTCGTATTTTCCGTCATTCCCATAAAGCATGTGGCATGCAGCACAGCCGGAAGCTCTTAGATCCCCTCTTTTATCTCTTCCCTCCCCCCATACGTGACATCTTGCACACTGCTTCCTGTGAATATCAGAAAATCCCGCTTTTTCCTCTGATCCAAAAACCTCTATACCCTTTTTAAAATCAGGAATCTCATCTACTTTCTCGAGCCTTCTTAAAAAACCTGCTTCTATAGCCTTGCCCACCCATTCTCTGTATTTTTCAGAACCCACCCTGGGGATTGGACCATCCGGATCATCCATATCAAAATTGGCATACGGAAAAGTGCCCTTGGGTATTACCCCATTGGATGAGAGGGTCTTATTTGCCTTCCCTGTCTCAAGAGACATGAGAGATCGCGCCATTCTGTAGGTATAATCTATCCCTGTATCTCCTGAAGGATCAGATGATGCAATCTTCATAGAAAGCAGCTTTCCACCTGTAGGCTGCGCAAGAGACTTTCCCATCAGGGTGGTAATGCTCCCTTTGCCATCGTGACACTTGGCACAACCCTTCCCCTGATGAAGCACCCACATACTTGAGGGGTTTGGGATGAGACCACTATGGGCTTCTTCATCGGAAGAAGGCTTCCCCTCATGGCAGATAGCACATTCATAGCCCGTGCCTTTTCCGTATTGCCGTTTAGCATAGCTCAGTAAAATTGGCTGCATCTTATCGCTGATAACCTCAATTCCCTCATGGCAGCGGAGACACCCTGGTTCGTTCCCTGATTGTGCACTCGCTATCTTAAGGGGAAAATGCGCTAGTATACACAGCCCTATACATACGCCTCCTAAGAGAACAGCACTAATTAAGAATAGACTCCTTTCCTTCATGTACGCACTCCCAAAGTCATCTAACCTTTGGAATTTTTAATTTGTGTCGGTTCAGGTGCCTTATTGATCAAGATGGTGTGAGGTGGTACCGATTCAGTTAGCCATATACTACCACCAACGACCGAGTGTTCGCCAATCACGGTTTTACCACC
>JAZFSJ010000223.1:0-3989 GCA_036446115.1 Thermodesulfobacteriota bacterium
AGGATCAGGCCCAGGTGCAGAAGCGACGAGCCTACCCTCACCCAGTAACCCTTCTTTTCAAAGGTAAGCTCCGTACTGCCGGCAAGGACCATGAAAAGCACTACCATTTGCAGGACACATGACACCATAAGCACAAGCGCAAGGCCCACCTTTAAGTTCCAGATAAAGCTGGCTGCACAGGCAAGCAACACCAGAACCACAGAAAACCGGTTCAGCCATGAGGTGGGCAGCAGACGTTTGGGCACACAGATTCCCAGCAGTACGATCAGGGCTATCAGAAAAGGGGCCAACACGGTGTTCATGCTGTCCATGTAGCCAACCTTTTCCGCCACCGGCAACTGATGAACCTGCGCCAGTTTAAAATAGAACATGCCGTAGATACAGATCGCCGAAATGAGAAAAAGCACCACCGCAGTTGCCAGGATCAGGTAATAATCATAAGAGCTTTTTCCTCTCATAACACCTCTATTGTGAAGTATGCTCCCCTGGGAAAAACAGGGAAGTCAAAAATGTGAAAATCATGGCCAGAAAACAGAGAATACCGAGCGCGGAGGTAAAATACCACATGGCGGGTCTCCCGGCATACAGCCTGGTGTGAAGATAGGTACTGAAGACTGACCACATCATAATGGAACTGCAGATCTTAGGGTCCCACCACCAGTTTGGTCCCCATGCCTTGAGCGCCCACGGGTATCCGATGAGCATCCCCACCGTAAGCAGCAGGAAACCCAGCTTGGCAAAATCATATCCGGCTGTCTCGATGGCCTCATCACGCTTAACCAGCATGAAGACCGAAGTCACAAAGGTGAGGGTTATACAGGCATAGGACAGAAAGAGCATGGGCGGGTGCACCCACATATAGGAGGCATTGTAATAGAACACCATCCGGGGATACAGCTGCATAAAAAGCCCGATCTGTTCCCTGGGTGACTGAGCGGCCTCAAACCAGGGACGCACCTCGGCAAAGAAGCCCGGCAAAGGGGTGCTGAACGGGTCACTGGCAAAAAAGAGTATCAGGATCTGAGCTGAAAGCAAAAGGTGAAGCAGTGCGCGCAGTCGGTGATGGTGTATCCTGTAGTGCGCGATAAGCGCCATGATGCTGTAACACATGAACCAGAAATAGTATTTTTCGTTCTCGATCCACACCGGAACAGTGTATCGGGGCGGGTGGGAGGAAGAAAGCAGGGGAAGCCCGTAAGCGGACCGGTTGTTCATGGCTTCAAGGTAATTGTTTAACCACGCGACCATATTATCCGGCAGCTCAAGGGGAAGCGTTAAGTAAATCTGATAGTGGAACCAGCAGATCCAGACAAAGCCGGCAACAAACACCAGATTAACTGTCGCAAAGACCCACACGGTGGGGCGCTCCCAGACGGGGCGTGATCGTACCAGATTAACGGCCCCGGAAATCCCCATCACACTACCCAGTATCACCAGGGCATACATGAGGCACTGCCCCCCCAGACTGAAGCTGGTGGTGTCAAGCATCGTGTTCATGAGTACAGCCGTCCCCCAGTCTCATTCATTTACAACAATTAAAATTTATCAATTTATATGGATGTTGTAAAGTAAAGATATATGGCAACTACGAAAGGTGGGGGCTCTTTGTGGTTTAATTCGTTTTGAATTTTAGATTTTTAATTTCAAACTGCGTTTATCTGCGAAGATCCGTGTCCTAAGTTTTTTAGTCTGTCGACTGTGGACTATTCTATCCTGCATCCTTGCAAACGCGCACTTCCCGATCCAATCGTTTCTCTAATTTATCCTCCGCTACATCGAGATCATAATCCATCTGAAGGCCCAGCCAAAATTGCGGAGACAAGCCGAAATATTTTCCTAACCTTAATGCAGTATCAGCAGTAATACGCCTTTTGCCCAGGACTATTTCGTTAATTCGTCGCGGTGGAACTCCGATATCCAGTGCTAATCGATTCTGACTAATTTCCATCGGGTTTAAGAACTCTTCCAATAGAATTTCGCCTGGATGTATGGGGGGAATTTTCTTTAGCGCCATTTTTTTACCTCCTAATGGTAATCAACAATTTCAACATTGTACGCATCTCCTTTACGCCATTCAAAACAAATTCGCCATTGATCGTTAATTCGAATGCTATGCTGTCCTTTCCGGTTCCTAGATAAGGCTTCTAAGCGATTTCCAGGAGGTACTCTCAGGTCTTGGAGTGTCGAAGAACGGTTCAACATCCTCAACTTTCTCAAAGCTATCTTTTGAGTAGTATATGGAAATTTTCGAGAATAGCGGCGATAGAATATTTTCTCTGTATCTTTGCATTTGAAAGAACGTATCATATGACCATTGTATAACGTATAACGTTAAATGTCAAGCGCTATAGATAACGCCCCCCTTTTCCTTTTTTTCAATCCGCAATTTTACCCCGTGAAATAATCTTCTGCCTCTATTTCACCGGGGCCGCATTCCGAATTCCACAATCCACAATGTGAAGTTCCTGCATCCTGCCCCCTGTATCTTACATCCTGTATCCTGCATCATTTAGATTTCTTCGTGTTCTTCGTGGTTGCAGTTTTAGTCTGTGGTCTGTCGACCGCGGACTGTGGACTGTTCTATCTTACGTCCTGTTCTTTTCTAAAAATCCTGTTAATCCTGTCTAATTTATAATATATAAACAATTAAAAAAATGGAGGCATAAATGGCTGACTGGACTGTTAAAAGACCTTATGGAGAGGAACCGCCTTATATTCCTTTGTGGAAGTTTAAGGTAAGGTTCCCTGTGGTTCATTACAAATGGGAGTGGGCAGACTACATCCAGGGTCTTGTGATGTGTGCTGTCTGTCTTTCAATAATTCCTGTTCTGCAGGAGGTCCTGGGTATGCCGTTTGAGGTAGCCCTTGCAATTGTTGTCCTGAACGGTTTTCTCTATCTTCTCCATTCCTCGCTCGGTGATCCTGTTGTTCCGGGATGGGTCACACCGGCCATTCCTCTCTTGATAGCGTATATAAGCGCCTTGCCAGAAGGTCCGGAGCGGATGCATGCACTCATTGCCTTTGAGATGACTCTTAGTTGCTGGTGTCTCTTCCTGGGGATGACAGGACTTGCCCAGAAAGTTATCCCCCTGATTCCACGTGCAGTTAAGGCAGGGATAATTCTTGGGGCAGGTATTGCCGCCATACAGTTGATTTTTAGAGAGGGAGGCAAATTCGAGACCATGCCTGTCACCATAAGCGTGTGCGCACTTGTAGCCCTTTTCATGATGTATAATCCGGTATTTAAAAAGCTTTCCGGGAAGAATTTTATAGTAAAGAGGATCTCCAATCTAGGAATTCTTCCTGCTATAGTTGCCGCGATCATTATCGCTCCGCTGGTTGGAGAAGCCCCTTTTGAGATACAGTGGGGAATTTCAAGGCCAGACTTTACCACCCTGTGGACAGACTGGGTGCCGTGGGGCACACTCGGATGGCCTTCTTTTTCTATGTATCTTAAGTCTATTCCTCTGGTCTTGGCGGTATACATCGTTATCTTTGGTGATGCAGTACAGGCACAGGCCATAATAAGGGATGCAAACCCTCACCGTCCTGATGAGCCTACAGATTATAATCCTGACCGTGCGCACCTGCTTGTGGGCATACGCGACGGCATCATGTCATTATTTGGTCCTGAGATCTCGATGAACGGCCCTATCTGGTCAGCCATGACGGTTGTCACTTACGAACGCTGGAAAAAGGGACGTGAATCTATGGATTCAATTTTCGGAGGGGTTTCTGCATTCAGATGGGGGACATTTTCGGGTTACTGGCTCCTTCCTATTGTAAGCATGACAAAACCTATTCTTCCTGCAGCCCTGTCTTTAACCATGATTATTCAGGGGTTCGTGTCTGTATATGTGGGTGCGCGCGAGGCAAGGAGTCTGAAAGACCTGGGGATCGCAGGTATGGTTGCAGGGGTGCTTATTTCAAAGGGTGCTGCGTGGGCGTTCGGAGTGGGTTTGGTTGCCTGCCTTACTGTGTATGCCCTT
>JAZFSJ010000224.1:0-3134 GCA_036446115.1 Thermodesulfobacteriota bacterium
GGTAATTTTATCTTGTCCAGAACCCCGCACTTATTCCTTACTGATTTCCTTCTTCCCCCTTCCTCATCAATTCATCGATCTGATTTTTATCAAACCTCCATCTGCTTCCTACTCTACAAGCGGGTATCTTACCCTCTTTGGCATACTTATAGATTGTAACTTTCGTCAGCTTTAAATATTCAGCTAGTTCTTTTGTGTTAAGTAGTTTAGCCAAGGTGCACCATAAAAAAGGATAGTGGTAATTTTTTAGATCAAGATTCATTGATGATTATTATGTTATATAGACTTCTTTTCGGCAATATTTATAAAATACTTAAGGAAAATAAAAAACCCCTCATAGTTATTGAGGGACTACATAACCTCATTAATCTTTAGAGTGAGGTTTTAGTGTAACTTACAACTATACTTGTGGAAAAAGCAGCAGATTTTCCTCCCCGCATCACAACGTACCCAAAACCTACATCAGGATTTATACTTTTGATTGACATGCAAGAGGAACTTTCCTATACTCTCCTAATAAAATATATTTTTATTAAACATCAAAAACATACATCAACTGGACTGGAGGTAAACGATGAAAAAGATTGTTCCTATAAAGCCTTTCTGGTATGCAGATGTCCTGGTTCTTCCCAAGTTAGTGACTATCATTACCACGATAAATAAAGAGGGCATTGTCAATGCAGCACCCTATGCCTTCTTCATGCAATATGACTCAATGAACAAAAATCCCCGGGTGATTGTGGGGATGGCAAAGTTCAGACACACTTTTAAGAATATTATGGCAACTAATGAATTTGTAGTGAATTTTCCACCAGCTAATTTCATTAATGATATAATGGAAACCTGCCGTTTTTACCCGGAAGGTGTCAACGAACTGGACCATACTCAATTTACTCCTATCCCCTCGCAGAAGGTCTCTCCACCCAGCATTAAAGAGTGCGGCCAGGTTATTGAGTGCACGCTTAACACGCACTATTTACTGGACAAGATCCAGGCTCACGTAATTGGAAATGTAGAGGCCCTTGTTTTCGACGAGGAACTCGTCTCGCTTGGCAGAGAAGAGCGGTTTAGACGTCTTAACCTCCCCATCGGCCTGGGGGACGAGAAAAGGAAATATTTCTACTACGGTCTTATTGATAAAATAGAGATGCACGAACTGAAACCCCCTCCTAAAGAGGACAAGGCAGAGGAAAAGATCAAGACCGGGATGCCGTGGGAGGAAGAGGCCTTAAAAGCACTCTTGGATGTTCCTTCTGCCATACAGGAAATGGTAGTAGAGATGTCAGAGGATATAGTCAAGAATGAAGGGGGTGACAGGATGACCTATGAACGTTACATGAAAATTGTGGATGAATATGCCCCTAAAGATGTTCAGGAACGCTTTGAGGATGAATAATCAGGTACCTCCCTGCCAAATAACTACATAGTAGCAGAAGTTCAATCTTTTCACTTCCCAAGTTTTTCAACAATATGGATACGCATAGAACATAGACAAAAACGTGTATTCCCAAACGGCAGTGAGAATCTACACCCTCGAAAATTTTCTTCCAAACACTCAACGAACGAACCTACTTTAGTATCTTTTGACTTGCAAAGTTCTTTAAAGCCCGATTTATAGCATTTAAAATCTTTTGGGCATTTCATCCTGCTCATGATTTCTTCTATTTCTTCCTTGAAATCTTGTTCTAGTTCTTTTTGATCTGATTTTTGTATCACTTTTTCCATTTCATTTAATGCTTTGTTAATATCTAACGCCTTTCTTGCTTTTACACTCTCTATACCACAAAATATTCTATGGGTAAAGAACAAGGTAATCTTTAATGACTTTGAAGAAAATGAGGCTGGATAAATCTTAAAAACTCAGGAAAATTCATACCGGCTTACCGGCAGTTTTCTGATCCTGTGCCCGGTTGCAGCATAGATTGCGTTGGTCACCGCCGGGGCAATCGTCGGCAATCCGGTTTCTCCCACACCACCCAGCGTGGCACCACTTATAATAATCTCAGTCTCTACTACGGGAGAATCCTTTATAGTAAGTAAAGGATGATCATGGAAATTAGACTGCTTCACACGGCCTTTCTCAATGGTGATCTCACCATAGAGAGTTGCGGTCAATCCAAATATAACACTGCCTTCTATCTGAGCTTTTACAATGTCCGGGTTCACCACATCACCGCAGTCTATGGCACAGTAAACTTTATGGACCTTCACCTCTCCCCCCGACTCAACTGACACTTCAGCAATCTGCGCCAGGAGGGCGTTGCTATAGAGGACAAGAGCCACACCGTGAGTAGCCCCTGGGACACTGGCTTGACCCCAGTTTGCCATTTCTGCAACTCTTTCAAGCACCGTAAGGATCCGTGCATTATCCTTGAGATGTGCTCTTCTGAATACTAAGGGATCTTCTCCCGCCGCATGAGCTAATTCATCTGTAAAACTTTCCACAAAAAACGAGTTTTGGGAGTGTCCTACGGATCGCCACCAACCAACAGGAATTCCGAAATTGGATTCTACGTAGTGTGCACTGAAATTGGGTGCCTCATAGGGAATATCGGAAAAACCGGTTATTGCCGAAGGGTCATAATTCAATCCAAATCCACTTACCATTGAAGGCCCCACATTTTTCCCTATCCAGCTGGTGATACTATTAGTATCGTCGATTCCACCTTTTAGCTCTGCTTTAAAAGCAGGCCGGTAAAAGCCGTGTTGGATATCTTCTTCTCGTGACCAGATTACTTTTACCGGTTTACCCACGGCCTTGGCAGCTAAAACGGCATGTACAACATAATCAGTTTCGATCTTGCGACCAAATGCCCCTCCCAGGTAGGTGGGATGTACTTCAATCGAGGAAGAGTCAAGCCCTGTAAGCGTTCCTAGTGCAGATTGTAAAAACTGAACTCCCTGGGTTGGGACCCATACCTCGCAGCTTTCAGGGGTAACCTTTGCCGTGCAGGTCATAGGCTCCATGGGGGCGTGGGTCAGAAATGGTACCTCATAGGTAGCATCCACTTTTATGGGTGCCGTTTCCATGGCAGATACAGGATCACCAATTAAATTTATTTGGGTGCCGGGTTTGTTAAGATCCTGGGTGAGTCGCTGAGAGATATCCTCACTGTTTAAATCTTGCATCTCTT
>JAZFSJ010000225.1:0-2682 GCA_036446115.1 Thermodesulfobacteriota bacterium
GCCAACCAACCACCATCAGAAAAGATGGTTTGCCCGTTAACATATTCCGACTCATCCGAGGCGAGAAATACCGCCACTGCCGCAATGTCTTCCGGTTGTCCTACTCGGCCAAAAGGAATTAAGGGCAGTATGAGTTTCATTATCTCTGGGTCTTCGAGGGTAGTTTTGCTGAGTTCAGTCTCAATTACCCCGGGCCCGATGGCATTGACATTGATTTTATGGGGAGCAAGTTCCAGGGCGAGTGTCCTGGTTAAGTTTATTACCCCTCCCTTTGAGGCGCAGTAAGATGCATAGCCGGGGAAGGCCACCTGACCGAAGATGGAGGCTATGTTAATAATCTTTCCATTCTTTTGTTTGATCATGTGGGGTACTGCATATTTGATACAGAAAAACATTCCTTTTAAGTTTACACCGTGGATTGTATCCCATTGCTCTTCTGTAATGTCCTGGACGGGTGTGGGAGGCTCTTCCCGCATTCCGGCGTTGTTAACCAGGATATCGATCTTACCAAAGGTTTTAACTGTGGTCTCAATCAGTTGAGAAACTTCAGAGGCCTTGCTCAAATCCGTCTTTATAGCAAGGGCCTTTCTTCCCAGCCCTTCAATCTCTTTTGCCCTCTCCTGAATACCATCCTTAATATCACACACCACCACATCCGCCCCCTCTTTAGCGAATGCCAGGGCAAAGGCCCTCCCCATACCCATACTTGATGCAGCACCGGTTACAATAGCTACCTTGTCCTTTAGTTTCATGTCATCCTCCTTTTTGAACAGATTATTTAATGACTATAAGATGTAGTGCAATCAATGAAGTAAACTACCACCTGTGAAACAGGTGGCTTTGTTTAACAGTCAAAGGCCGTAAAACAAAGGAAGCATGAAAGTGCTAATGTTTCCTTTTGCGAACCCGTGCTAAGCACGGGGTTTCCGAAGCAAACAATGATACTGGATTCATATATTTAATTTGTAATGTATCTAGAATCTAGAGACTAGCAAGCAGAATCGTTAATTTATTCGCAGCTATTCAATTACAACAAAATTATTAGTAAAAACAGACTCATTATTTATAACCAATTACCCCTTGCACTATATAGTTTTAAATGCTAAATTTCAAATAAAAAGAGAAATAAAAAGAGAAAAAACATGACACCATAGATTTGCCCTGTTAGATAGATCTCTGTGTCTTCTGTGGTTTGAACTAAAAAAAAGGAGGAGGTACAATGGCCGGGTATGCAGCAAGAGAAATCGTTAAGGATGCCTCAACTGAGAGAACCCTAAGGTTAAAGAAGAGGTATCTTGAGGCAGAGATGCGCTTGGATCTTTCATGGCCCCTTTATATCACCGAGTATTTTAAGAAGACGGAAGGGCAGCCCATCCTGGAGAGGAGAGCCGGGGCTTTCAAATATGCAATGGAAAGACTTGTCCCCGTTATCCGGGATGATGAGTTGATCGTGGGAAGCCAGGGGAAGTATATTAGGGGCAGTCATCCCTACCCTGAATTTGCGATAAAATGGATTAAGGAAGAGCTGGAAAGGGAACCCGATCAAAAAGATGACAAGGTTTTCCAGGTAGGAGAAGGGGGGGGCATAGCCAAAGAAAGCACCTTCATTGTGTATAAATATACAGAAGAGGATAAAAAGATTTTAAAAGATCTTGTTTCCTATTGGGAGGGGCGGTCACTTGAGTGCATTGCCAGGAGATACTTTAAGGAAATGGGGCGGGGAGAAGAATTAGACAGCGCAGAGTCATCACTTTTGGTTACCCCCATGAATTTTCCCACCCCAGAGGGAAGGTTCGTGCTCGATTATGAAAAGGTGCTTTCTATTGGTTTCAATGGTATCCTAAAAGAGATAAAAGAAAAAGCAAGTCACCTTCAGGTCGTTACCATGGACGACTTCAGGAAGGTGCAATTCTATAAAGCTGCCAGGGACTGCTGTGAGGGGGTAATTACCTGGGCGAATAATTACGCCTCTGAGGCAGAAAGATTGGCAAGGGAAGAAAAAGATGCCCAGAGAAAAAAGGAACTGGAAACGATCGCCGATACCTGCAGGTGGGTGCCTGCCAACCCTCCCAGAACGTTCTATGAGGCACTGCAGTCTTTCTGGTTTACTTATCTGGCGGGTCTGGTGGAATCTGGTGCCATGGGGATGTCTCCGGGGCGGTTTGACCAGTTTATGTATCATTTTTATAAGAAAGATAAAGAAGAGAGAAAAGTCACCAGGGAAGAGGTTATAGAGTTACTGGAGTGTTTAAGGATCAAGTTTACCGAGGTACAGCGGATAACCTCACGGGCATGGGAAGGACTTTCATCGGGAGGTCTTTTCCAGAACATGATTTTAGGCGGCATAACTCCTAAAGGGGATGATGCTTCAAATGAACTATCTCATCTGTTAATTGAATCTGCCGTCACCATGCAAACCGTACAGCCCACCCTCTCTATAAGATATAACGACAAAGTCTCCGAAGACTTTCTTCTAAAAGGGATTGAGCTGGTTAAAACGGGCATTGGCATGCCGGCATGGTTTAACGATGATGTAGCCATCCCTCATTTTCTTAGCTATACCAGGGCATCGCTGGAGGAAGCACGCGATTATGCCATGGGAGGGTGCAGTGAGATGCAGCTTCCTGGAAGCAGGTACGGCATAAACATTCCCGGTTTCGTTAATGAGGCAAAGTGCCTGGA
>JAZFSJ010000226.1:0-7011 GCA_036446115.1 Thermodesulfobacteriota bacterium
TATTACATAATCTATTGAGTAAGTCAACCCTTATGTGCGTTCTGTTTCTTGACAACTATAACACTGTCGAGTACAATAGCTTTCGTTTTTTAATGTCTCTTTTTTTGTAACGGGAGGATATTCAATCAAAACAAAGTCCTCTTCCATACCCTTCATAGAAAAAACTGCAGCAACCATCGCCCACCATCCCTGGCATGTCCTGCTCCTGGTCTTGGTCTTGACTGGATTGTCCGCGTGGGGAAGCAGTAATATAAAGATTCTCACTGCGAGGAATGCAATATTTCCCAAGTACATTGACGTGTATCAGCGCCTTGAAAGCTTTTTGCAAAAATTTGGTGCAGTTTCTGAACTGGTCGTAGTTGTCGAAGACGCTCCTCAAGCACAACTTAAGGAGTTTGCCACTGAACTGGCCAGTAGGCTCCGGCAAAAACCGGAAATCAGTCAGGCCATCGAGAGATTTGATGCTCTATTCATGCTCACACATGGTTATCTTCTGTTACCACCCGCACAACTTGCACGCTTCACCTCAGAGGTGCAAAGACTTGCCGATGCAAATACATCCACAGGACTCATTCATTGGGACGAAATCCTGGAAAGGGCGGAGAAATGGCTGGAGAATCCGCCGCCACGTTCAAGCGTTGGCATCAACCTGAAAACTACCGAAAACAGTCTTCACCCGCTCCTTGTCTTTTTTGAACAGTGGTATCACTTTCTGGAATCTCAAGAAGTGCCTTCATCAATTCCCTGGCATGAATTTATCCCCCCCCAGGAGAACAAACGTTTTTTTAAAGGAGGAGGATACTTTTCCTCCCGCGATGGAACGTCTTTGTTCTTGTTTGTAAAGTCCTCCAATTCTTCGGAGGAGTTAGAGGTCATAGCGCCATTTGTAGAAAAAGTAAAGGAGACTGCGGAAGACCTCCGTCAAGAATACACCTCTGCAGGGATTCAGGTACCCACGGTGGGTCTTACGGGACTGCCGGTGGTTTCATACGAGGAGTATCTCGCCCTCCAAAAAGACATCGTGCTTATTCTGTGCACCGCTGGTGTGTTGATCCTTTTGTTGATTCTTCTCTGGCTTCGTTCTATTAAATGGGCCTTGCTGGTCTTTCTTCCCATGGGTCTGGGGGTACTCTTTAGTATGGCCCTCACTTATTTATGTATTGGTCATCTCACTTTGCTGACGTCAGGATTTACCGCGATTCTCTTTGGGTTGGGGGTAGATTACGGAATTTTCATGAGTTCTCGAATCATAGAAGAACGTGCCAAGGGTCATCCTTTGGTAGATGCTATTTCCAAAGGAGTGGCTGCCTCAGGCAAGGCACTCATAACGGCCAACATAGCCACGGTGCTCATTTTTTTGACTCTCACCACAGTTCCATTCACCGGCTTTGCGGAACTCGGTGTGGTTGCAGGTATGGGGGTGTTCGTGGTCATGCTCTCCACTTTTTTAATACAGCCAGCGCTTTTTGCGGTTTTTCCTCCATCCAGCAAGCTGGCCCGTCCTTTAAAAACCCCTCCTGAAACTGAAAAGAAAACTCCCCCCAGGAAACTACTGCAGTATGGCCATATCTACCTGTTGATTGTAGCGGTAGTGACTGCTGGAGTAGGTGCTGCATGGAGCACTGAGATTTCTTTCAATTACGATGTACTTTCCTTGCTACCCAAGAATTCCGAGGCGGTCTACTACCAAAGGAAAATGGTTGAGGAAAGTGATTTCCAGGCCGAGATGGTGTTCTTCACTGCATCAAACATGGAAGAGGCAAGAAGGATCACGGAAGACGCACGAACCCTTCCTTCAGTGGCGCGGGTCGAATCCCTTACGCACCTGTTTCCTTCGGATGTAATAACCCGTGCTGAGCACGCTCGCCAGATAGGTAAGATTGTATCAGACTCTGCATATCTCGAGCAGGTCTTGCAGTTGGGAAAAGTCGGTTTGACTCACACAAACATGCAGCAGATATATTCTTCTCTGGAAAAGGCTGAAAGACTACTCGAAGATTTTACTGACATGGCCCTTTCTGCCGGCCACACACATCTGGTTGAAATACTTTACAAGATGCTCTCAAACCTTGAAAAGGTAAGGGATGAACTCGGTCGGAATCCTGCAAAGGCCCGTGAAAGGACCCAGACCTTTTTTCACTCCCTCCTCACCTATGCTGAAACCGGATTGAGCGTGTTGGCAACCTGGACAAATGCCAGTGGGTTGACCCCCGAAGATTTGCCCGACCAGCTTAGGCAACGATTCTTTGCTCAGGACGGCACGATTGCCATTTATGCGTTTCCTGCTCAATCGGTTTATGACCCTGACAATCTGGATCAACTAGTCCGAGAGGTTTACAGTGTATCGAAAAGTGCCACGGGCCCTCCCATCACCCACCAGTGGTTTTCTCAAGTAGTCCTCGAAAGGCTGCGTTGGAGCGCAGTGCTTGCCGTTATCTTGGCCAGCATTTGGATCTTGTTGATTTTGAGAAGCATTCGAGGTTACCTCATCGTCTTTTTTCCGTTGTTGATCGGTGGAGGGTGGATGATGGGCATTATCTATCTCACGAACATTAAATTCAACTATGCAAATATCATTGCCTTTCCCTTAATGATAGGTCTTGCCGTGGATTACGGAGTGTGGTTTGGTCACCGAAGGCTCGAACTCAAGGATCTATCTCCGTGGAGAGTCGCGCAGAAAGCTGGAAGAGCCATTACACTGGCTGCCGGTACTACCCTGGCCGGACTGGGGGCCATCATGTTGGCCCAGTACGAGGGGATTTCTATCTTAGGTGTCACTATCACTATTGGTTTGTGTTGTTGCCTGCTGGCAGCGTTAGTGGTGTCACCTGCCCTTGCTCAGGTGCTTTTTAGGAGAGAATACCGTGACAGGTAACTATTTTCATATTTTGAAATGGATGTTCCTTGCCTGGCTTTTACCGGCAGTAAGCTTAGCTCAACAGTTCCAAACCACTCCGTCGAGCGCTATGAATGTTTTGGTCTGTTATCCTGGAGGTTCTATAAGAACCCAGGATGCACAATCAGCGATGGGCTCCATGCTGCGGGCATTAGAAGAGACCGGTGGGTGGACCGCAGGAACCATGAAAGGCCTGTTTGCTACTGAAATCAATGACTGCACAAAAATTCTGAGCGATCAAAAGCCCCAGTTTGCAATCACCACCTTGGGAATATTTTTAGAAAGTCGTGAGAAACTCAATCTCATTCCTTTGGTGCAACCCCGCATTAAGGGAAGCAGTTCGGACATATACCGCATAGTTGTTCGCCAAGGGACCTTCAAGTCCATTGAGGAACTCAAGGGAAAAACCTTGGGAGGTCCACTCGTGGCAGAGCCAACGTTCCTCAAGCGAGTCATCTTTCAAGGCAAAGTTGATCCGTTATCCTTCTTTGAGTTAAAAGGATCCCGGCGGGTACTTCGTTCTCTGAGAGACGTGGCCAAGGGAAAACTCGATGCAGTCATTATCAACGCGCAGCAGCACAGTGCGCTCAGTTCGCTTCCCTTTGTAGATGAACTCCAGGTGGTTTTCACCTCCGAGGAGATTCCGCTTGTGGGAGTAGTGGCCAACGGACAAAGGACCACAGCGGGTGAACGAAATCGTTTCTCCCGAGCCCTTTCTAAGATGTGCACACACCAGGATGGCAAGCCACTCTGCGAACTGTTCGGAGTGGAGGCTTTTGTTCCGGTAGACATGACCGCTTTTGGAACAGTCTTTCAACTGTGGGATTCTACTAGATAACAGCTCGATCCCCGTAATATGTAGTTTGCACTTATTAAAACGTTCAGCAGAACCGTTTCCACGTGCCATGGTTGTGAGGTATATCAATCGCATAGGAAACATTAATGAAAAACCTCTTTCTACAGATCACAGGATTTTTTCTGCTCTGCTTTCTTCATTCCAGTTGTACGGTTTCGCTTCCGAAAGAAGTGGTGTCGTTGGAACCCATGGACAAATGCCCGGAATGGACACTTGTACAATTGGAGAAGAATGGACCACTGTTTAATCACAACACCGATACCTTCACCCTGCAATGTGCACTGGCCCTTTTGAGAAATTCAAAACGTATTCCAATCCATCACACCTCATTGGGATCGCATATTTGTTTTTTATTAGCTGACCGAACTCACACAGATCAGATCCGGCGTGAACGTTTTGCTTCAGAGGGTGTGTATTGGGCTGAAATTGCTTTGACAGGAGATGGTAAAGAGGACGGTGATGTTTACTACTATCTGGCTGTCAATCTGGGGATATCTGTTAAAGAACACATGGCGCTGGCTTTAAAGAATCTCGACCGGTTGGTATCCAGTTTAGAGATAGCTATTGAACTTTCACCAGATGTTAACTATGGAGGGCCCTATCGGGTGTTAGGTATGCTCTACCTTAAGGCACCCACCTGGCCCCGTGGAATCGGGGATGGAGACAGGGCACTGGAGCTCTTGCACGAGGCGGTACAGAGATATCCGGAGCATCCCAAAAACCAAATCTTCTACGCCCAGGCCCTTTGGGAAGTGGAAGGAGAAGATAAAAAGAAAGAAATCCAAAATTATCTAGAAGAAGGTCTCAAACTAATAAATCAGGAACATTGGAAGAGCGCCAAGGAGCGCTGGATCGACGATCTAAACTACGTCGCTAAAGAGGCGGACATACTACTACCATGAACATGTGTAAATTGAGGGTGATAATTTGTCAACCTTACCGTTTTTATGTGGTCAAAATATCATCTAATCCACCCAACATTACTAAGTCTACACTCTAAAAATTATCTGAAAGGTTACTACATCTCATATGATGGTAAGCATATCCATTGAGGTGGAAAGAAGAGAGGGGTGGGTGTTCACTTTTTAAATGGATGGTACCTGCGGGGGCAGTAATAAGCGTAGCTGCATACATATACCCCCGCGGTATCACAAAAGGTTAGTTGAGTATAGGGTATTCACTTTAGTTAAAAACCAAGTTTCACTTCAAAATACATGGTATCTCTATCGCTAAACTGGCCAAACAACTGGCTGTTTTTTCCATTAAAGATGGTCATACCCCAGGCAAGAATCAAATAGTCTCTCAATTCATACTCCGCTCTGGGACTGATTGCCCAATCGTTATCATCACCCCACTGGATGAGCACCCTTGGCAGCAACCGCTCATGCATAAAATCGGTACGGATACTAAGGCTCAGCATGGTCTCACACTGATCGAGAATATCAGAGGTAGGACCATTGAGGTAGTGATATCCATCCTCCTTTTCTTGCTCTAACCAGAACTGCATAAACTGAAAGCCGATTAACCAGTTGGTCAAGAAATATTTTTCAATACCTAAAACGTAGTTATATCGGTCGACTTCCCCTACACCAACCTGGTCGTCTTTAGTCCCATAGCCATTATCATCGTTCTTAATGTAAGCAAATTCACCCCAGAATTTGTACCCTCTCAAGGGGCCTTTGGTAATAGCTTTAGAAAACGAGGCGCCGAGTGTCTCTGTCTCCGCATACCTGTCCTCAAAGTAGGCAACAGAGCGCGCACCATCTGGCTCAACCCCCAGGAAATGCCTTGTCATGGAATTACTGTAGCCATGGAGGTAGTTAAGGGTATATTCAAACCCCCCTATAACATCCAGCCATCTCACACCGAAACTGGAATTTTCAAAAGTCTGCGCTGGTTTCTTATTATCGATAGCCACATCGATTCCCGCGTTTCTTAAGGTATCTAATCTTACCTCACCTGCATTTTTTGCCCGGACGGCATAAGGGGCACCGGCAGGCGCAGTGAAATTGGACTCAAAATCAGGTATGAACAGGAACTGCAGCGTCCCGTTCACCGTGGGGGCGTACTCCACCTTCAGCATCCAGAGGGGAATCTTAACGTCAACATCATGTCCTCTGGTAAGCTCAAGGTGAAATTCCCTGTAATCTATAGGGTTAACGATATCCAGGATCTTCACCCCATCTGCGGTTCCCCATACTACCTGCTGTTTGCCTATGCGGATGTCCAGATAGTCAGAATAGTAGTCGATATAGCACTCCCTCAGCCAGTCGGTCCCCTTGGTACGACTCATTTCCTTACGGTTGCCACTATGACGGCGCCACTTACTCTCTGCATCATAGACACTGTCATACCATTCTCGAAAGATAGTAAACAAATGAATGTTTTCCGTTAACCGGTACTCTACCGCAAGCTGAGCGGTACTCCTGATTTTGAGGAATTCATCCATGGAATCCGCGGTATCCACATTTATCGAGGTCGCATTCTTTAAGAATCCTGAGAGCGTAAGTTTATCTACCCCCATAAACTCGGCATGAGCCGGAAGTTTAACCGTAAAGGTAAGCAGAAGTAACGATATAGTAACTATTAGAAGACGATGCCTTTTCATCTTACACCTCCTTTACCATTTTGATCTCATTAGGGTCTTTTCAGAAAAGAAACCCTCTTTTTGATTGGTGTTAAACTTTATATTTTCCTCTTTAAATCCGATAGCAGTCATATGACCGGAGAGCAAATCCTTTCCTTCCAGAAAAATCTGAGGAAGACAACCGTTCTCCCAGACAGCATAATCTTTCACAAAGGTCTTCCACTTTCTTCCAGCAGGGTCATAGACCTCATCGAAAACAAGGCCGGCAAACCCTTTATCCAGCCATACAACCCGCTTGGAATAATACCACTCTTTCCTCTTGGGTACTGCTTCCAGTACATAGCACTCAGTATCTTTATAGTAGGTCTTATCATTAAACTTGGCAGTATATCCGCCAAACTTCTTCTCTCCCACCATCTTATAGGTCTCGTCTTCCCACTTTCTGGTAGACATCTCCTCTGTAGTAAATTCCGTTCCCATGAATGGGTCATCTGCTTCTGACTGGGAAACCCGACGTATCTTCCTCAGGCTGGGAAGCCAGAGCCACACATCCTGGTCTTTCTTGGGATCAAGATAGGTCCAGGTTAACACAGACAACCCCTTTATATTCTGCGGTCCTAAAATGACTACCAAATCTTTATAGTCGACCGTCTCACTCCTCTTATTAAGAAG
>JAZFSJ010000227.1:0-3803 GCA_036446115.1 Thermodesulfobacteriota bacterium
CTGCATCGGAATATCATTGAGAGCATTAACAGTGGACTGCTTACTGTTGATCAAGATAACAAGATTACATCCTTTAATAGAGCTGCCGAAGAGATTACAGGATATGAGTTTTATGAAGTTTATGGTGCAAAAATAGACGACGTCTTACCGGAAATAGAAAAGGTTAAGGAAGATTCTCAAAAACTTCCAAACTACAATAATCCAAGTCCACGCTTTGAGATTTCCTTTAAAAGATCAGATGGAAAAATGTTACATTTGGGATTTTCAAAATCAATTCTTAAGGATAGTGAAGGGAGTAGCCAGGGTGAGGTTTATGCTTTTCAGGATGTAACAAGGTTAAAGGAGATGGAGGAGCATGTTAAACAGGTAGACAAGTTGGCTGCTGTAGGAAGGTTGGCAACGGGGATGGCTCATGAGGTTCGCAACCCGTTGGCCTCTATGAGTGGTTCTGTTCAAGTCCTCAGGGAGGGTTTAAGACTTGATGCAGATAACCGCCGGTTGATGGAGATTGTTTTAAGAGAGACAAATAGACTGGACCAATTGTTATCTGATTTTATTCTTTTTGCTCAGCCGGATGATAGGAAAAAAGAAATGGTTGAACTTAATAGTATCATTGATGATGCACTGCAACTATTTTCGAACAACCCTCACTATAGTAATATCAATGTAGTTAAAAATCTCCAAAATACCATTATGATAGAGGTTGACCAGCAGCAGATAAAGCAAATGTTATGGAATCTATTTATCAATGCGGCACAGGCTATGGATTATGAAGGAAAGCTTGAAGTATCTACAGAAATAGTGCGCCTTGATTCTTTGGATGCAAAGATCAGTTCCAAAATTGATATTTCTGTCGGTGATTTGTGGGCCCGGATATTAATTGCTGATACTGGGTGTGGAATATCTGAGCACTATCTTGATAAGATATTTGATCCCTTTTTTACTACCAAGGAAAAGGGAATAGGCTTGGGTCTGTCGATTGTCTATAGTATCATCGAGAGTTATGGGGGAACAATTTTAGTAGAAAGTGAAAAGGATAAAGGAAGTCGTTTTGCTATTTACCTTCCATCGAGTTCATATCATTAATAATCTTCTGGTCAAATGAGATTCAACAAACTCTCCTTTAGTAAGAATCCCTTATGAAGAAAGAAAGTTTAGGGAATTATCTTTATTAGTTTTTTAACATCTGACTTTCTGCTCAAGATGGTGGAAACGTCCATCTTCTTTTTGTCCTTCCACCAGGTAAGAAGTGGATACTCCGTATAAGGATGGTTATCCGTAAGGATGGCAGCATCCTTGACAAGGTGCCAGGCTGTTTCTTCATCAAATAAAAACAGGTTTAGGATAAATGATTCATCAAGTGTAACTTGATGATTGAAAGGTTGTTTGAGATCTGCTTGTATAAGAGGGTTATTAATTCTTTTAGACAATGCAGGAAGATCAATCGAGAATTTCTGATTTGAACCCAATAGGTAAATTCCAAATTTGTCAACACTGTTCCAGATGGTGATGTGTGGAAAAACACTCATGAAAGTTTTTAACAGCATCTTAAATTCTGATTCTCGGCACGAGGGAATCCAAAGCCACATGCAAAAGATTCCATCATCAGTCAATCTCTGACGACATAGCTGGTAAAACTCCTGAGTGTAGAGATTAACCGTGCCACTACTGTAAAGGGGTGGTGAGGGATCTACAGTTATCAGATCATACTTTTTTTGTGAGAGAAGCAGGTGATTTCTGCCATCATTGATAATTACTTTTGTTCTAGAGTCATCTAAGATGGATTGGGCATCTTTAAAGAATAGAGGAAAGCATTCAATAAGATTGGGAACTAACTCAACAGCTTCTATGTCTATTCCATGTAAGTAAGCTGATCTAAAAGTCGTTCCCATACCGAAACAGATAACCAAACCATTTTGTGGTTTCTTATGTAGGAGTAAAGGGATATGTGCCATAAGTTTTGTTTCGAGGGCAGTTCCTGTAATAGGAATTGAATTAATAAATAAGTTGTGAGCACCAATTGCATATTCGGTGGCACAGATATTGGCTGTGGTATCTTCTCGATAATAGACTATTCTTGAAGTCTTGTCTAACATTTGGAGGTAGATGAGCCTGTCGACTAATATTTTTAGAAATATATCTCTTGAGTATGTGACTAGGCTCAATGAAAAAATGACAATCAAGGAACTGACTAGGGCAAGCCGGATTCCACCTTTCCTCTTTAGGTTAAGAGCAATTAAGGTTAAGCCTCCCATGATATTCAGTGTGACCATCAGAATAAATGTTCCTCCAACACCTAACCAGTGGATAAGAAAGAAACCCGTTATGAGAGATCCAAAGATTGCGCCAATGGTGTTGAGAAAATAGATGTCTCCTACTGTTCTGCCAATCATCTTTATCTTCTTATTGGAACATATTTTTATTACAAGTGGAAATACAGTTCCCATCAGGATGGAAGGAGGGAGGAGTATAATGAAATAAAAGCCAATGGTTGTAAGAAAAGCCCAGGCATTCATATCATCTAAGAAAAGGTTTAGCTGTTCAGAGAAGGTGAGGTAAAAAAGGTAAAATACCATGAGAGATACTAGGCTGAAAAATCCAATGAGTATCTGTACCATTCCTAGGGAGGCTATAAGCTTGCTTTCTCGGTCAGCAAATTGTGAAGAAATCCAGCTTCCCAAGGATAATCCCAAGAGGAATGCAGCGAGCATAGTGGTGAAGGAATAAATTGAACTACTTAAGAAAGGAATGAAAGCTCTCATCCAGAGAATCTCATAGGATAGAGCAGTAAAGCCTGAGAGTGCATAAATGACGAGAACCAGAGTAGTTGATATTTTTGGAAGTTCATCGATAGGTTTATCAAGCAGTTTAACTTTGTGGTCTAGGGTCTTTTCTAAGGATGAATTTTCTACTGATAGTATAGAAAATAGATACGCAAAGAGAAATAAGAACACATTAATCACTACCGCCAGGTAGGTTGTGTGTTTTATTCCGAAAAGCCCTATAAGCAGATATCCAGTTAAAAGACTTCCCAAGACGGCACCAAGGGTATTAACAGCATAAAGTGTACCTGTTCTTTTTCCTAAATGATGGGCTGATGAGACGGCATATTTACTTAAAATCGGAAGGGTGCCCCCCATAAAGAAGGTAGGAATCAAAAGCAAAGAGAAGGAGATTGCAAATTTTAAAAAGGTAATAAGATAGGTATTAAAGCTGCTGGCCTGATAGATCCAACTGTATAATGAATTAAAACTTGATAAAAAGTAAGGTAATAAGAGGGCGAAGATTGCGATTGCCAATTCTAAAACTGCATAGAGCTTTAAGGGGGATATATTTGCATTATCTATATATCTTCCTAGTACAATGCTTCCAAGTGCTAATCCTCCCATAAATGCTGCCAGTACGGTTGTTGAGGAGTACACGGTATTGCCCATGATCAAGGTGAGCTCTTTGGTCCAGATTACTTCATAAATTAGAGCAGTTCCTCCTGATAGAAAAAAAAGGAGATAAATGATTCTTAGCGCCTTATTTTCGTTTATGAGCATCTTGAAAACACCGTTCTTTAGGTATATTATTTTTAGCCATCAGCCAAAATATTAGTTATACTATAGCAAAATGGTTGTTTAAGACAACATGTTTAGTGTTGACAGATGAGAAAATAATTAATCCCGCCTGGATTTATAACATTCATGATTAAGGAGACTCGTCTTCCCCTGTCACATGATCTGTGTGGTTCTGGGAGAAATCGTAGCCTGAGAGGATTTTCTTATAATGAGGAGATAATCGAGCGGCCTTCGAAAGCT
>JAZFSJ010000228.1:0-2119 GCA_036446115.1 Thermodesulfobacteriota bacterium
CTCCTGGGGGAGACGTTCGGATCTCCTTTGACGGTGGACAAGACAACGGAAATTGATATTATCCGTAAGGGGGGGGAAAGGGTTCTGGCCGAAATGCGAGCAGTGGAAGTGAATTGGGACGGTCAAAACGCCTACCTCGCTTCGCTTCGCGACATCACAGAGATCCACAAGACGAGAAAGAGAGCGGTACTCCTCGCAAACGTTGTGGAGAATGCCAGACACGTTATGATCTTTATCGTGGATTCTGATGGTGGGCTTATGGAATGTAACGCCTTAGCTACCAGTACGTTCGGCTACTCTAAAAGGGGAATGCTGAGGCAGAATGTAGGTGCTCTATTCAAACTTGAGGCAGATGAGGGATGGGAAAGGATTGCCGATTTTGTTCAACGGGAATCACACTGGCAAGGGGAGCTCGTGGCAGTTTGCAAGGATGGGAAAGAGTTCCCTGTCGATATGGCCGCGAGCAGATCTGAGAATGAAGATAGTGAGAGGATACATATAATTTGTTTTGTCCGAGACGTGAGCAAGGAGAAAGAGATAGACCGCATGAAGTCAGAATTTGTATCCCTGGTTTCTCATGAAATGAGGACCCCACTGGCGTCAATTAAGAACGCCCTACAGGTTATCTTAATAGGGAAGACAGGGGAGATAACCGATACACAGGAGAAATTTCTGTCTATGGCGGAAAGGAATATAGACAGACTCGCCAATCTCATTAATGACTTGCTTGATATCTCCAAAATAGAGTCTGGGAAGATGGACTTGCAGCATGCTGAGATGGACATAAGGGATTGCATGGAAAATGTGGTGAATACCTCCAGGCCATTAGCCGATGCAAAATCCGTATCATTAGTGATGGATATCGACTCCAGGCTACCTCTTGTTCATGCAGATGTTTCCAGGATAGAGCAGGTAATGATTAATCTTGTTGGCAATGCGATCAAGTTTACTCCTGAAAATGGCACAATAGTGATAGGGGTACATGAGGCGGAAGAGATGTCAGACATGCCCGAGGACGTGGAAGGCCTCTTGCATATCTCAGTTACCGATAATGGAGCTGGGATACCGGAGGAACTAATAGATCATATATTTGAAAAATTTTATCAAGTGAAATCGCCTTCATCCAGACAGAAGCAAGGCGGTTCGGGCCTGGGCCTGGCGATCAGTAAATACATAGTCGAAGCACACGGGGGGAAAATCCAGTGCAAGAGTAAAGAGGGCGAAGGAAGCACCTTTAGCTTTACCCTTCCGCTAGTTGCTAAGGAAAAAGTGATTCTTATCCTTAATGGCGAGCTAGCCAAAGCAAGACAACAACATGGGACGCTATCTGTCTTAATCTTCAAAATAAGGGAGTATGAGCACTTCATAGAGGTCTATGGAGAGAAAGAGTGCGAAAAGGTTCTAAAAATGGTGAAAGATAAGTTTATGAAAGGGGGAGTGAAAAGAACCGATAAGATACTTTTGTCTCCGCTTAACGGTGAAATACTAATAATTATGCCTGACACTGACAGTACAGGGGCACACATAGCACAAAACAGGATAGAGAACCATATAACCGGCAACCTTCCCTCTTTCACAGCCGGTGTTGCCACTTTTCCTGAACATGGAACATCCTGGAAAGAATTGGTTCAGTTTGCCAGGGAGAGAATTGAAGATTGACAATTGAGACAATTGAAGAATGACTATTGAAAAGCAATAGGATTGAAATGGAAAACGAAAAATTAAAGAATAGGACAAAAGAGTTTGCTCATCGTTGCGTCAAGTTGAGCATGGCTCTACTTGAAACGGCCCTTGGTAAGCATGTTCGTAGGCAGTTAATCAGGTGCTCTACATCTGTAGCTTCTAACTATAGGGCCGCTTGTATTGCCCAGTCAAAGGCGAGTTTTATTTCTAAAGTTAAGTATTGTCCTGGAAGAAACAGACGAATCATATTTCTGGTCGGAGTTCATTATTGATGAAAAACTATTGAAAAAAGAACTCATTAAACCTTTGTTAAAAGAAGCAGAGGAGCTTACAGCCATCTTCATCGCTTCCAGAAAAACAGCAAGAAAAAAAACGAATGAAAGATTTTGAATACCTAATTTTCAATAGTCAATCGTCAATACTTATGCAGGGTGCC
>JAZFSJ010000229.1:0-2237 GCA_036446115.1 Thermodesulfobacteriota bacterium
TTGTTTTACCCGGACGGGTGAAACAAAGGAGACACGTGAGTGACTATAGTTTCCTTTTGCGACCCGTTCGAAGCACAGGGTTTCCAAAGCAAACAATGAGCTGGAAAGGCAAACGTGTTTTAGTAACCGGTGCAGGAGGTTTTATTGGCTCTCATTTAGTCAAGAGATTATTAAATGAAGGGGCTCACGTACATATCCTTTTAAAGAAGAATGGTTCACTCTGGAGAATAAAGGATAAAATAAACAGTTTAGTTGTATGGGAATCTGATATTACTAATCTGCCTTCCCTTCGATCTACTCTTCCCCGTTCCAATCCACAAATAATTTTTCACTTAGCTGCGCTTGTTGATGTTTCACGTTCGTGGGATTTGATAGATCCCATGATTAATAATAATATCCTGGGAACGATTAATCTATTAACAGCTTTGAAGGAATGTCGCTTCGAGAACTTCATTCTTTCAGGCTCATCTGAAGAGTACGGTAATGCACCATCTCCCCTCAAGGAAGATCAAAGAGAAGCTCCTCTATCACCGTACTCTTTTTCTAAAGTAGCAAGTACTCTTTTTTGTCAGATGGCCGCAAAAACATTTGATCTTCCCCTTACTACCGTTCGTCTTTTTCCCACCTATGGTCCCTTTCAGGAGGGATCCATGTTTATCCCATCAGCGATTAGAGAACTCTTGCTGAAAAGAGAGTTTAAGATGACCTTGGGAGAGCAAAAGAGGGAGTTTAACTATGTTGACGACATAGTAGAGGCATACCTTAGAATAGCCATGTGCCGTAAAGTTCTGGGGGAGGTGCTCAATGTGGGAAGTGGTGTCCCCTATAAAGTGAAAGACGTGGTAGGTATAATAAAGGGATTCATTGGAGGGGATACTACTGTTGAGATTGGTGCCATTCCCTATCGAAAAGGGGAAGGGATGGAGTGTACGTGTGACAACCAGAAAGTAACCCAGTTAACGGGCTGGTCGCCACAAGTCTCCTTGGAAGAGGGATTGCGTGTGACCGTTGAGTGGTATAAATCGTACTATAGCAAAGGCGAAGGGTGAGAGCAGTTTTTTGAGTGCTGAAGGGCATTAGGGATAGGGGCGTGTAGTAGAAACATGTTGAAATTATAAGATTATATCTATCTAAGATGCACATGTTGAGTGATGGGGAAATGTCAGAGAGAACAAGAGTAGGCATAATTGGTGCGGGGAGAATGGCATATTGGCATCTCAAGGGGTATCGAAAACTTAAGGGTGTTGAGGTTATTGGCATTGCGGGTCGAACACAATCTAATATCGAGAAATTACAGGGACGGTTTCGGGTTCCCCATGGGTATACGGATTATAAGAGAATGCTTGAAGAGCAAAAACCAGATGCGGTAAGTGTGACAACCCCTACCTATACTCATTGCCCCATTGTTATTGACAGCCTGCAGGCAGGATGTCACGTACTTTGTGAAAAACCTATGGCTATGAATCTGGATGAGGCACACCAGATGATTGAGGTTGAAAGAACCACCGGTAAAATGATTATGCTTGGATTTTCACAGCGGTTTTACAAAGAATTTGTCCGTATGAAAGAGATCATTGATCAGGGAAAACTAGGAGAGATCAAAGTTGCGTGGTTTCGGAGAGGGATCAATCTGCCCCCTCAAAAGTGGTACTCTGAAAAAGGAAAAAGCCTAGGGGTAACCTGTGAGGTAGCTATTCACGCTATTGATTGGTTGCGGTGGATTATAGATTCAAAGGTAGTCCAGGTATCTGCAGAGCTTACGGAAAGTAGTACACATCCGGGCATAGATGATAATGTGTGGATGATATTGAAATTTGAAAACGGTACTATCGGTGTCGTAGGAGCCTCATATTCCTTTCCTTACCTTAAGAGAGATATTGGAGTCATCGGCGATAAAATGGCCCTTACCATTGAGCGGAGCAAGGTTGTGGTAGAAAGGTATGGTCACTATTCTTTGGGTGTACTGGCTATGAAATTTTTAAAATACAGTTGTATCATTCCCTACTGGCTTTTTTACAATCCTTTCCAAAGAGAGTTAGAGCATTTCATAACGTGCATACGAAAGGGAGCTTTACCAACTTCTTCTAGTGAAGATGGGAAGATAAGTTTAGAGATTGCCCTTAAGGCAATTGAATCTGCTCGTTCTGGGAAAAAACTTCACCTCTATCTTTAAGCACTATCATGAATTCTGGCACAAAGAAAACAGTGAATAATAGTCCAAGTGTTCTTTTAATGAA
>JAZFSJ010000230.1:0-4385 GCA_036446115.1 Thermodesulfobacteriota bacterium
TCTGTGAGAGGTTCGGCTTTTTTAATACAGTCACAAAAAACATGTATATAGTCCCGGAATACTTCCTCTAAATTGGGCAGGTACTTTCCATCGCACCAGCGATAGAATGAATAACCTGAATCATAAAACTTGGCCCAGTCATGTACCCCGCTGCGCCCTCCTTCTGCCCTGGGAATCCACTCATGTTTTTTTGAAACATCTTTTAAAGGTGCAATGTACCTATTCATGTATTCTTTGTCTCTTGAAATGGGATGCAAATCGAGTACTCCAATTAGAAATTTGCTCGCGTAGGCAAAAGTAAAGCCCAGGATGGGGAAGTTATATTCTTCCCCGGGAGGAACACTGCCAAAGTGCACTGACATTGAATCTGCAAAATTCATTTCTCCTATGCGTATCCCCCGTGTTTTGGTGCATTCGAGATATTCACTTTTGATAACAGCCCCCTTGCCTTCCTTGGTTGACTGCTTTGTTTTGAGATCCGGGTCCAGGGATAGGGGATGCAATTCAAAGATTTTGCTCATTTCCTCATGTAGAATCTGATTGAACCTGATGGTAAAATTATTATCTTCTGCCATGGTCTGCTCTTTCCTTAAGTGTAATGTGGAGGGTTGTTGATCAAGTTGAATAACTGTGGAACAAGGAGTTTAGGATTCTGTTATGAAAAACAATCAATGATAAACATTCTGAAGATCACGGGATAAATCAGCGATTTGGGAAACTATCCTTAGTTTTACCGTCACGCCTAGCAACCTGCTTCAATGGCTTTTCTAGCCATACGGTCTACAACTCCCGGGACGATCAGCTTAAGCCACAACCCCAAGCGGCCACGGAGCGTCATGACAAGTTCACGTTTGCGTTGAGCGGTGGCCTTCACAATCAATCGCGCACAAGACTCTACTGTCATTACCCCATTTTTACGCAATAGACTTTTTCCTAAGGGTTTACCGTTTGCGCCAAATGCTCGTTCGCGGATTTCAGTTGCCACAAAACCAGGGTAGATCACAGTTACGCTCACACCGTAGTCAGCTAATTCGATGCGGAGTGAGTCGAAAAAGGCAGCCATGGCGTGCTTGCTTGCAGCATAACCACTGCGTGTCGGTACACCGGCTTTACCGGTTAGGCTGGAGATGCCAACTATCCGGCCCCGGGTTCCCTTGAGGTAGGGCAGGGCATAGTGTGTACAATACATGCTGCCGAAATAATTCACGCGCATGATTTGCTCCATCAGCGTGAGGTCTTGTAGTTCGTCAAATCTAGCCCACATGGTGATGCCTGCATTGTTGATCAATGTGTCGATTCGCCCATACTCTCCCACGGTACGCTCGATCAGTTTTTTGCATTGGGGTTGGTCGGCAACATCTGTGGGAACAACCAGTATTTTGCCACCCCGTTGACGACATTGGGCTGCAACCTGTTCCAATCTTTCAGCATTGCGGGATGCCAAGGAAAGCCATGCCCCCTGACCAGCAAGCTGTAACGCCAGTTGTCGTCCAATGCCAGTCGATGCACCCGTGATGATAACGACATTTTCCATAAAGTATGAGGTATGCACGGTAAGCCTCAGGATTAGAACAACTGAGTGAGGATCATTGTTTGCTTAGCGGTCGAAGAATATATCAAGTGCCCTTGCAACGCCACCTTTTTTGCCAAAAAGTATTTTATAAGTTTTTACTCCGGGGTCATGATCCAGTACCGTTTTTAGATATTCCTCAGAGCCCTTTTTAGCCTGTTCAAGTGCATCTCCGGATAAAGGTGTAGCATTTTCTACCATCTCTAAAAAGACCTTGAGATATTCCTGGAACAGGTTCAGGGCCTGCTCGTCCTTTTCTTCTGTAATTTTACCCTGGCAGGCCGCCCGGGAGAAGACGTTTTGAATCTCTCCCAATTGAGTTACTTTTTTCTCAAGCAGGGAAGGGTAGCGCTCTCTTATTTTTATAAGTCTATCATACATGGGAGAGTCATCAAGCACTGTGCTTCCCCCTCTCCCCTGCACATCTACCATGATAATTCTCTTTTTCCCCATAATTATGGTTTCGGCATCAAAAAGGGGAAAACCGAGCTCCGGCCTGGGAAGCATAAAGGTTGAGCTGGCAGAAAAATAAAAGGGGAGGTAGACCTTCATAAGAACTATCCGGGAAAACTTTTCAGAACTGAAAACCTCACCATCGATTTTAATCATACCAAGCGCTCTTAGAGAGCGCTCCGGCAAAGGGTATTTTAAAGAGACAGGGTTTAAGGTAAATCTTTTCTTAAGCTCTGTCAGGGCAATGGACTGTATTTCTCTCAGATTTCTCATGGTTAGTCACCTCTTTTCTTATGAATAAAAGTACTCAGTAGAAGCTACCTGCGTACTTGCTAACGGGGTAGACCTGTGGTCTTTGGGATGAATAATCACTTCTCTTTAAACGCCCATTTTATAAGAGGAGGGGCAGCCAGAGTCGTTAAAATAGAGATGCTGATTACCAGGGAATAAATGGGCATGGAAACGGTGCCCTCAGAAAGGCCTATCATGGCAACTATAATGCCCACCTCACCGCGTGGTACCATACATACTCCGGTTTGCAGTGATACCACAAAACCTTCCTTCCATGCTGCCAGGGCTGAACCAATTATTTTGCTTAGAATTGCAACCAGAGTAATGATGATAATAAGTATAAGGCTGTTCCATTGCAAAAATACATAAGGATCAACAAACGCTCCCATCATTACGAAAAAGAAAGGTAAAAGGAATTCATTTACATACTTTACTTTTACTTCCAGATCATATACCCCTGCCAGCTCATCTATAACAATTCCGGCCATAAATGCCCCTATGATAGCGGCCAGACCGATATTTTCTGCAAGAAAAGAAAGGCCTAAACACAAAATAATTGAGAGAACAAATGGCCCCTCGGGGATTCTCACCTTCTCAAAAATATTTCTGTATTTGAATGCTAATCGCGGTCCGATAAAAGTCAAAAAACCGACAAAAAGAATTGCCTCGCCCAGAAGTAGACCGATTTCCAGGAGATTAAAACTTCCATGCCCCAACCCCTTTACGATGGCTAAGGCAATCAGGGCAATGACATCATCAAAAACTGCTGCTCCTAAGACAATGTAGGCGACCTTGTTTTTTATCAATCCCAGGTCTTTGAGGACCCTTGCGCTGATGCCAACGCTGGTGGCCATGAGGGCCGTTCCCACAAAAAGGTTTTCTATTTGAGGGTAGCCCATAAATGCCATGATGATGTAGCCGAAAAAGAATGAGATGATCGCCCCCAAAAGCCCTACCATAATGGAAGTCTTACCTGCACTGAGGAAATCCTTGACCCGGATCTCCAGCCCTACATAAAAGAGCAGAAAGATTACTCCCATCTCGGCAAGACTCATCAGGGTGGTATCCTCAGAGGAAATAATACCCAGGCAATGGGCTCCCAAAAAGACCCCTGCGAGTAATTCTCCTACCACAGCAGGCATTTTTAGCCTTGAAAATATCTCACCAAAAATTTTTGCCGCAGTAAAAATAGCAAAAAATTGGAAAAGAAGATTGTGTGATTCCATTTGCTGCTCTAAACATTCAGGTGTTGAGTTTGAAATTAGGGGAAAGCCCAATAGGAGTTTCAGAGGGGAAGAAGGCGATCCCCTACCCCCTGTGAACCTATTATTTTCCTTTTATAATGTCAAGTTATAGTTGATTGTTTGCTTTGAAAACCCCGTGCTTCGCACGGTGTCGCAAAAGGAAACATGAGCACTTTCGTGCTTCCTTTGTTTTACGGGTGGTAGTGTACCGGCAGGTGTCGAGAAAGCCCCGCCTTGCCTGCCCGGTTAACCCTGTTAAATATCTGTATGGGAACGAACTAGTCATAAAAACATGAGAGACATTCATGGACGATATATGCTGGAAACCAGGTTACTTATTTAAACAGGGTTAAATGCGAAGCTTATTTAACTAGGGTAGGCGGGGATGAATCGGCACAATTCATAAATAATCAAATTTAAACTCCGGGATGCCCCGCGCTGTGCGCGGGGAGCATCACTTGCTGGTTTTTGTTGAGAAGCAGGGAATTGGATTGACATAAAAATCTATCTTATATAAGTTTAATGTGATGAAGAAACTGTTGAAAAGTGTATCTTGTGGAAGTATTAACCTCACTTTTTCCTGGATGGTCTTTTTAAGAATTCGTCAATTTTACAGGTGAGTGACAGGATAGTGGAAAAGTACGATTTAGTAATAATAGGAGCCGGTCCTGCCGGGCTTATGGCTGCTAAAACAGCTGCCGGAAATAATCTAAAGGTGCTTTTGATTGAAAGGAGGAAGAGGGTTTCAAAGGTCAAGAGGGTCTGCTGCGCCAGTTTTTATCTCGAACCAGACTATATGGGTGAGACGACCCAGGTTAAGGAAGGAA
>JAZFSJ010000231.1:0-13678 GCA_036446115.1 Thermodesulfobacteriota bacterium
GCCTCTTGGAACTGTTGCTTGCGGAATGTGCTACGAGTAATCGGACGGTATAAGGAGGCGTGTTTAAGTCTACGAAGTTTGGATAATGTATCTTCGATGTGGTTCCGATTTAGTGGGCCAAACGGCAGACGGCCTTCCTTAAATTCTTTATTGCCGCCATCAGCGGTAGAGAAGTGTCTGCTAGTTTCGCCATTGAAGATCGCAATAAGAACACCATGTGTACTATTATTTGCCTTGTAATACTCAAGATAGATCTGATATATCTCAGCTGTCTTGGGATCATCTTCCTGCTCTGCCCAGTAATGAGCAAAGTTATCAAGGTTCCAATTACTTTTATTAGTATTTAATGCTATGGCAAGGCCAGCAATATCGTCGTCGTCAGCCATCGTAACATAAATTGTAAGACCCAACATGGTTGCTACTGCGTAGCGATGTTGACCATCAATTATGCGCCCCTCCTTATCTATAATAATAGGATTACACTTCAGAAACTTTCTTTTTTCCATACTGTACCTGATATGGCGAGCATTTGAAGGTTTAACATTTCTATTCCCGACTATCTTTCCAAGTTCAAAGTATGCTTCATCCGTTGGTAGAATAGCATAGATTTCCGCAGCGACTTGGCTTTTCTTTAGCTCTAACATAGTTCTATCCTTTATTTGGGGTGGGGTGGGCTAGTGATCCAAAAATATTATCGGCTTCTTGGAGGCCCAACAAAGACAACAACTACCACAACTATCAACTTTTCCGGTTTGTTCTGGACATATAATACCCTCATCCGATACATGCTCAGAGTTAGCAGACATATTATCAGATGGAAGGTTACTAAACCGTACCGCAAACCTGTCAGGATACTTCTCTCTAAGAGCTAAGATAGCTCTGCCTATAGGTTTGAAGGGATGGTGCCGACTGTAACCGTATATATTTAAAGACGATCTCTTGGCTAGTTGTCTGCCCCACCATTTAACATAGGGAACACTGAAGAAATCTCCCAGAATATGAAGTCGAACTACATATCCATTAGGATGTTTTAAATCAAGCTCATCTAGGTTGGGTTCCATCTTACTTGTAAGGCTGCTGGTTGCCTTAAACCTATGAGCGAATGGCATATTGTTGCCATAACAATTGAGCCAATGCTCACAATCTGAATCACAAGTTGCTCGTTCCTCCAGTGTCAAAGTATAAAACTTCATACCTCTCCATTTACCTTTGCGAACTTTCTTACCTAGTTTACCCCCGGTGTCGGGCTTGATAAACTTGTACGGATAATCAGCCGGATCAAAGACACTCTTTCGAAACAGTGTTGTTTGATTTAGGACTGCCGTATGCTCGGCACTTAAAGTTGTCATGTTTGACCTCCTAACTCTTTGAAGTTAATATAAAATAGCACCCTGTGAAAGCACACATGAGGGCTATGCTCCAAATGCCAACTGATAGTATACTACTATACTCAAACAGCTCCATTCTAAATACACTAGTTATGAAGCCAAGAAAACTAATAATAAGATACGCTATACCTATGATAGATCTAAACATCGTTTTTCTCCTGTTAAAGCTATCCTTATCTCGCCGTCTAGCCACCTTTCCGCAAGATGTTGCGGCAGTGTGATGCCACGCTCGGCTACATTCTGTCCGATGTTTATCTGTACATGGTGGGGATAGATTTGATTGTAATCATTAGCATACAACACATCGTAGACATTCCACATAGTTTCGTTTGTGTCTTTGACTTGTTTCATGACAATATTCTCCTGTTTATATTACTTCCTAAACAAACCCTTTCAAGGTTTGATCTACATAATAATGATCGATCATGGTCATGGCGTCTCGGATACCCTCTGCCGTTGCTGAGAATTCGGTGCCAAGGATATCCCGTGTCTCGGTATTCAACACAATCAAGTTATTGGGCGTATAGTTATTCTGGACCGATAGCGTGAATGCCCGATATTCGAAGATCACGTTGCCGAAACTGACTGGCTTGGCATCAATATGAAATCGCATCTCTTCATTCCTTCTCTACCTTGTCCAACAGTTCGTCATACTGAGACATGTCCTCATGTGCAACATCAGGATTTTCTATGGTATCCTCCAAATTATTCAGGAAAGTATCAAGCGAAAATGTTTCGCCTAATATAGTTCGATCATTTGGCATGGTTCAGTCCTTATTAGTTGGTTTGGGTTTGCCATCAACTGTTACATTCTTTATCTCAACTGATGTATTGTAATGCTTGTTCCGCATGAATGATTGTTCTACTACTTCTTCCCAATCATCAACCAAGAAGAAGGCACCGGGGATGTCATCCAAGTCGCCTTCGAATGTGATATCCATTTTAAATCTGCGAGCCATTGTTACCTCCAAGATGGAATGAAAAAGAAACCGCCTTTGATTTATGACACACGCTGTGCCTGATGCAGTTGCAGGTCTGCTTGCTCTCCGGCCTATCATCGGTGTCTGGCAGCGCAGAACTCTGATAGGTTGCGCCCTTGCTCCTTCGCCATACTTGCTATCGCAGGGATCATAGCAAGACTTCGACGTTACGTCCCTGTCCTCATGCATTCTCCTAGATATTGAATGGTGCACTAGTGCACTGAAACCTACCACTTCTCATAATAATTAGAACTAATCGTCATAATCAGGGGACCATGGGTCGGCGTCATGATGTGCCTGTTGAGAATACGCAAACGGCCCGGTCGGATCGCTATCAGGGAGGCATCCGAATGTGCACGGCCACCAATACCATCCCGGCCCAAGCTCTGGGGCATATCTAAGCGCCCTGTCTTTGTCCATGTAAAATATTTCAAAGGAACCGTAAGGCTCCTGAGTTTCTTCTGCATGGAATGAATGATACCCACCGTACCTGTCATATGTCGTCGCTTCTTCCGGTCGTACTGTTCCGATGATCATACCTCTTCCCTTCTCCTAGATATTGAATGGTGCACTAGTGCACTGAAAACTACCACCTCATGGTGGAACGCCAGTTCCTACTACCTTTTGCATTTTTTCGCAAGGCTATTGATTTCAGGGTGCCATCTGGATTGTAGGTCATTATGAAACCCTTTGAATACCCCTCCGTTTGGAGGCGTATCTTACCGCCCGGCATACCAGCGAATAACTCGCCATGATCATCAATGATTTGTGCTGATGTTCGTTCTTTCATGATTTTTCCAGCTCTTTTATCGCCTGATAAATGCGGGCGATGGTGTCTTGATTTAACTTTCGATAATGAAAGGGTTGGTTTTGTTGAGGCGACCGCTTTATTTCATTTTCCCCGTCCATAATTGCATTAATGGCATCATAAAGCATTTCCGCTTCGACGCTCATTAGGTCCGGTTTACGTTCTTTCATGATCGTTTTCTCCTACATTAATTCAACACACCGTCACGAGTTATTAAAATGCACCCATTTTTGCGGTCTTGATCGCTTTGTAGAATACAAGGTGTTTGATCATTGGGCCAAGTCTGGTCCGGCTCTTGTCCTATTTCAATATTAGTTTCGCAATAAGTATTCCGAGTTTCTCTGCAAGTATAGCAATAATATTCTATTTTATCAGTCATAATTTTTCCCCTAGATACCGAGCTGGTCAAGGCCCGAGCTGCTATTCAAGCGATTGCGTTCTGCTACAGCCTCCTCTTGTGTTTCGCAAACATGACATATGCCATCGCTGGTGTGTTCGACCAGCCAGAATACTTCTGTGCCATCATAGAAGCGTTCTACTTTAAACGGTGCAAGATTAATTGCTGCTTGCTTTTTTCTCATGATCAACATCGTTTTTTCCTTCATTAATTCAACGGGCTTGGGTAAGAGTGCTACAGTATACTAGTATACTCAAATTGCTGATTGCTCTCTGGTCGGCACTAATTCAACCATAACTATACCATACACCATTCGATCTTGAAAGTCAATGGGGTTAGAAATTGCGTTGATTGCTCTTGTCTCATGCATGTAATAAGGTGCATCGAAATTGCTGATTGCTCTCCTCCCGCACGTAGTAGTAAGGTGCATCGAAATTGCTGATTGCTCTTGTGTTATGCACGTAATAAAAAAAAGAATAAAAAAAAAAAGAGCGGCCCGAAGGCCGCCATAGTTTTATGTTTGTGGTCTACACCTTTTCTTGTCCAACTGTTTTTGCTACACGGAGCATGGCCGCTCGCATTTGTTCGAGCTGTTTTTCTTCCATCAAGCCCGATATTTTGCCAAGAAATTCTTCCATCATTCCCAATAAATCCTTATTTTGTGGGGAATCCTTGCGAATTTCCTTTACCATCGCATCGTTATCGCTTTTCTCGAACTCGGCCTCCGGTATGCTCTTTGCATCACTCTGCTGTCCGTACCAATTTTTAAGAGCATTGAAAGATTTAACTCCGGATTTTGAAAGCGATAGCAAAATTTGCGCTGTGTCTTCCACCGTTTCTGCGGTTTCGAGAATGGAAGCAAGCTTTTCAGAAAATAACACAGCGGAAACAAATTTTTGCTGTGAGCTGGGGAATTTATATCCCATCATTTCGCAAATTAGCCTGTTAATTCGAGTTTTTTCCTTTTTATCAACGCCGTTCTGATTGAATACAGCGATCATAAAAACCGTATGAAAGAAATACAGTTCTTTGGCCGCTTTCAATTCATCAAGTAAATCCTGACATGCTGCCTTGCGTGCTTCGTCATACGCCACTTGCGACGTTTGCATGTCTTTGCCTACTTTGGCGGTTGCTGCGAAGGTGGTCTCGAATTTTTCATTTTTCGACATAACATAGTCTCCATCTATCCCGCCTCATCCCTATACCGCAAAATGCGAGCATAGCTGTGGCGGGGTCGCCTCATCATTTTCACAATTTAAAAGAGCAGTGTCGTCTAACAATCCTCATAATACACTAATTTTCGATAGGGTCAAGGGGGTTTAAAAAGCGGTAATTTATCCCGCAATTTCAATGTGTTTGATAGTATACTAGTAGACTATGGAAATGGGAGACATTGTCCAATTCGATCAAAACACGCCGGACCATGACGACACACACAAGGGCAGTATAGTTTACGTATAGTTTAAGTATAGGGTAAACATAGCAAGGAATTGGAAAGAATAGATATCGAATTGATAAGACTGGAGCTAGGAAAGCAAAGTAAAAGGTATCTTTTTACTTGGCAAATCGAAAACAGACCTTTTTTTTTCGACACCCGCCCGAAAAAAACTGCGGCCCCCCATATATATATAAAACCACACCCTCGTATATTTAGAAAAATTTAAGGGTCAGTCATCAAAATGTAAAAGTCGGTCTTTATAGAGCCTTCTAAACTATTATTACTATTAACTATTTTATTTTTTTAATAAAGCTATTGTAATTCTAATGTTTATAGTGTATAATAGTGTTATGACTAATTTAAATAGTAACTATATAGAATCCTATATAGAGCTTCAAGGGCTTTTATCAGAGCAAGTTAATACTCAGTGTAATGAGGACTTCTTATCCTTTATAAGATTAATGGCCCCTACGCTTGTATCTGGCTTTAAGATGGGTCGCCACATAGAGGTAATAGCCGATAAGCTTCAACAGGTAGAAGATGGTGATATAAAAAGATTGATGGTTTTTCTTCCTCCCAGATCGTCCAAGTCCATGATCTGTTCAAAGCTCTTTCCCGCTTGGTACATAGGAAGAAATCCTGAAGATGAGATCTTAACTATATCTCACTCGGATCAGCTGGCCAGCGACTTCGGTCGGTCTGTCAGAGACTTGGTAAACACAGAAGAGTTTCAAAAGATATTCCGTGGTGTGTCTCTCCGCACGGATGTTCGAGCTGCTGGCAAGTGGAAAACAAATCAGAATGGTACTTACTATGCCGCTGGTGTTCGTTCTCAGATTGCTGGCCGTGGCGCTCATGTGGCTATACTGGATGATGCGATGTCAGAAGAGGATGCTATCTCTTCGGCTGGTCGTAGATTCATAAAAGAATGGTATCCAGCGGGACTTCGAACTCGTATCATGCCGGGAGGTTCCATAGTAATAATCAATACCCGGTATCACTATGATGATCTGTGCGGATGGCTTCTTAAGCAGCAAGAAGATATGTCGGACTATGAAACTATACCGTGGGATGTTGTTCGTATACCGGCTTGGATAGATGAGGAATCTTCTGATCTGCTTGATCTTCCGATAGGTACAAGTTATTTTCCTGAATGGAAGCCCGATTCAGTTCTTCAGATAGATGAGAATGAAATAAAAGCAAGCAATGGAGCCAGATATTGGAACGCTCTGTATATGCAAGATCCCACTCCCGAAGAGGGTGGTCTAATAAAGAAACGGTGGCTTCAGAGTTGGGATGATCCAGAACCTCCTGAGTGTGATTTTATTATCCAGACATTCGACACAGCCTTTTCTACACGGACTACCGCTGATTTCAGTGTGATACAAACATGGGGGATCTTCTTTCAGTATAATCAGGACGGGAAAGGCTATGAAGATTTTGCTCCACACCTGATCTTGCTGGGTAATATAAGAGGCCGTTTTGAATATCCCGAACTGCGCAGAATGGCTCAGAAGCTTTATGAAAAGCATCGTCCTGATGTATGCATAGTGGAAAAGAAAGCCAGTGGTCAATCGCTTATTCAGGATATGAGACGAGCGGGTCTTCCGGTGATGGAGTATCTTCCAGATAGAGATAAGGTATCCAGAGTTTATGCATCCACACCTATAATGGAAGCTGGCAGGTTGTGGATACCCAAGGGTAAGAAATGGGCAGACGATCTTATTGAAGAGTTAATACGGTTTCCAAATGCAGCTCATGATGATCAGGTGGATGCTCTTACAATGGCGGTTAACTACATGAAAGAGTCTTGGCATCTTACCCATCCTGACGATCCTGAGTATGATGAAAAGCCCAAAGCAAAAGCTCCTACTTATTGGAACATATAAAATTTGGGAAACTGGTAGAAATGTGATATAATAGTAGCATGGTCAAAGAAGGGGAATTATAAAATCATGTCTGACTTATTTAATTTAGCGGCAAAGAGGGCATTTCAGATGTCTCAACCGCCGCCTCAAAAAATATCAATTAATATAGAAATATGTCAACCTTCGGAAGGTGGTCTATCTTCTATTCAGAAAGGAATGGATATTGGTGGAGAGCCGCATAAACTTGCCTATATTAATTCTGATGAGTCCAGCTTACTTAAAGCTATAGGTGCAGAAGGTGAGCCTATGGAGGGAACCAATGGTATTCCTGCTTACTTCGGGGGAGCGAAACTTGCGGAACAGGTAGCATTAATGATGGGAAAAGACCCGAATGACACGAGAAGGGCTATGGATGTATATCTTGATACATTTGCAAGTCGAGATCGGGGAAAATATCCAAGGTTAGAGCGGCCCGAAGGATATCTGCTTGAGGATATATATAATAGACCGGGTGCCGAACAGCGACACAAGAATCTAAAATTCCTTGAAAGTATTGCTGCAAATTTGGAGGAGCTTGATTCAGGAGAAGAGGTAACAGACGAAGAAGTAGCAGCAGAAGAAACAGCATAGCCACTTCATAAATAAAACAAGTTTAGGAATATCTAGATGGCAACAGAACGCAATCCTTTTGAAATGATACCTGAAGAAAGTGGTAACGTAGTACCCATGCCTAATATGGAAGAGACAGGGGAAGCTACCTTCGAAGTTGATCCAACAGATGGAGGAGTCACGGTGGATTTCTCAGAAGTCACGGAGATGGAAGCTTCTGAAGATATTGCTGAATGGTATGGAGATATGTCAGAATCTTTAGATGATTCTGATCTGGCAAGCATAGCTGGGGATGTTATAGAAAATTTTGAAGCCGACAAAGAATCCAGAGCTGAGTGGGAGTCTATGTTTGAGAAAGGCTTTGATCTGCTTGGTTTAAAGTTAGAGCATGGCACGGAACCTTTTGAAGGTGCCTGTACAGCTGTTCATCCTCTCTTGATTGAGTCAGCTGTTAAGTTCCAATCAAAAGCTTCTGGAGAACTCTTTCCTTCCAACGGTCCAGTCAAAACACGGATATTTGGCAAGTCAACTCCTGAGAAAGAACTGCAAGCCAACCGTGTTCAGAACTTTATGAATTATCAGCTCACAGAGCAGATGCCGGAATACTTCGATGAATTTGAAAGGATGTTGTTCCATCTTCCCTTGATTGGTTCTTCCTTTAAAAAGATTTACTATGATGCTACGATTAAGCGTCCCCGATCAGAATTTATACCAATTGATCAGTTTTACATATCTTACTATGCAACTGATCTTGGTAATGCAGATCGTTACACGCATGTTATTTACAGGAGTCCCGTAGAGTTAGACCGGGATATTCGAGTGGGTGTCTATCAAGATATAGATCTTCCAACCCCCTCCATGAATAATATGACAGCTTTCTCTGAGAAGATGGATACTATCATTGGGTTGTCTCCTTCTTCTGATAACGATCCTCAATATGTTTTACTTGAACAACACTGTTATCTCAGTCTTAATGAAGAAGAAGAAGCACTTCCGTATATTGTAACCGTAGAACAGCAATCTCGACAAGTGCTTAGTATTCGTAGAAACTACAAGCAAGATGATCCGAACAAAGAGAAAATAAGCCACTTTGTGCATTATAGATTTGTTCCCGGCTTTGGTTTTTACGGACTAGGTCTTATTCACTTCTTGGGTAATCTGACAATGAGTGCCACCGCAGCTATGCGTTCTTTAATAGATGCTGGTCAATTTGCCAATTTACCCGGAGGGTTTAAGGCCAAGGGAGTAAGGATGGTTGGAGATAACGATCCTATTTCTCCCGGCGAGTTCAAGGAGGTTGAGGCAACTGGTATAGATTTATCAAAGGCTATTGTTCCCCTTCCATATAAAGAGCCTTCCTCTACTCTATTCCAGATGCTGAATTTCGTGGCTGCTACTGGTCAGAAGTTTGCGGATAGTACAGAGCAGGTTATCTCTGATGCTGCCTCCTATGGACCCGTTGGTACGACTATGGCGCTTCTTGAAGCCAGCAGTAAGTTCTTCACGGCAATTCATAAAAGATTACATAAATCTCAAAAAGATGAATTTAGGATTCTTGCTCGAATTGACTATGATTATCTTCCTTCGGAATATCCATATGATGTTCCCTATGAGGATCGAAGTATCTTTAAAAAGGATTTTGACGGTCGAATAGATATTGTTCCAGTCAGTGATCCTAATATTCCCAGCAATGCTCACCGTATGATGATGGCGAATATGGCTCTTCAAATGGCGCAGCAGTCTCCCCCCGGTATGTTTAATTTGGAAGCACTTAATAGAACTATTCTTAATGCGGCCAACATGCCAAATGTGGAGGAGATACTTCCTCCCAAGATTCAACCAAAACCAATGGACCCGGTATCGGATATTATGGCAGCTACCAAGGGAGTTCCGGTGGCGGCTTTTCCCGGACAGAATCATGATGCCCATATTCAGGTAAAGATGATGTATCTACAAGATCCTGTAAATGGAGCCAATCCGATTATGGAACGTATTCGTCCTATTTTGGAAGCTAATATTCAAGAACATTCTATTATGAAATACCAAGAGCAGATAAGTGGTATTACCGAAGAATCTCTGAAGAAAGTACCTGAACAGGCTAACAATCCTGCTGTTATAGAGATGGCAATGGCTGAAGCTGCTCAACAGATAATGAATGCAAATAAAGCTATGGGCCAAGCACAGTCTCCTGAACAGCAACTTCTAGCTATAGAACAGTCCAAAGTTGAATTGGAGAAACAGAAGTTACAAGCTGACACGGCCACCAATGTTGCTGAACTTGAGATTAAGAATAAGAAGCTTGAGCTTGAAGAGAACGAGCAGATTATTGGAATGTTAAAAACAGGATCTACGGATAACTTTAAACGTGAGAAATCCGAAGCAGATCGGGAAAGTAAAGAGAAAATAAAAAATATGGAGCTTGTGACAAAAACTGCTCTGGAAGAGTTTAAAGTAAATAAAGAAGATGAACGAGAAGCCACCAGAGCAATGAAAGAGATGCTCATGGCAAATATGAAAGAGAACAAGGAACTTGACACAAAGGGGCTAGATGCTCTTGTCAAGATGGCCATAGCACAACAAAAGGAGACAGCCAATGATGACTAAAGGTAAGGGTTACCCGGAACACGTACTAAGTAAAAGTAAAACTTATGGAGATGCCTATAATAAAGATATTGTAGGACTGCGTAGTGAACGTGCTGTTCTGAATGAATGGCCCGCTTATTCGTGGGAAATGCCAGAGCCGGTAAAAAAAGTAAATAAGAATACTCTTTTTGATTAATGGATATCTGGGATGAAGTAGTTATTGAGTTTAATGACGAAATAAATAAACTTAAAACTACATTAGGTAATGGATCAGCGGAAGACTATGCTCATTATCGACAGCTTGTCGGTGCAATATCTGGCATAGAATGGGCCAGAAATAATTTAACAAGTATTATTAAAAAACGTATATATCAGGAGGATGATGAATAAGATGCGACAAGTTAGCACTGGTGCGGCTTTGAAAAATGATCTCTGGATCACAGATCTGGAAGAAGTTCCTGATCCAAGTCCGCTACCTGCGTTACCGGGATTTCATGTTCTGGTGCGACCGGTATCAGTAAAAAGTATTACCAAGGGTGGTATCTTTATACCGGATTCAATTAAAGATGATATGTCATATCTGACTACTGTTGGTCAAGTTCTTCAACTTGGAGACTTGGCATATCTTGATAAGGATAAGTTTCCCGGAGGTGCTTGGTGTACTGTGGGAGATTATGTTTGCTACGGTAAACATGCGGGAACTAAACTCTTCTATAAGGGAGTTCGCCTTATTCTTTTGTTTGATGATCAAATTGTAATGAGGGTGGAAGATCCGAAAGATCTTGATCCTACTTTTAATTTGGGAAAGGGGTCGGGTTAATTTGGGAAACCTAACTTAGTGTGATATAATATTGTAAGATATATTTTTGTCTTAACGTAAATCGTTTGTCTCGTTAGCAACGGAGAATAAAATGGATAACGAAAAAGAAGAGTGGAGTGATGTAGAACTTTCTGATTCCAAGGAGGAGTCGGTTGAGTATGAAGTGGAAGATTCTGAGGATTCTTCCGAGAAAGAGGAAGTTAAGCCTGAAGAAGTAAAGGACAGTCCTGAGGAAATTCCTCAAGAGCTGGAAGGTATTGAAACTAAGGGCGCTCAAAAAAGAATAAGACAGCTTATTAAACAGAGGAAGGATAGAGATCATCAAATCCAGACTTTGTTGGCACAAAACGAGCAATTGACTTCTCATGTTCAGAATAAGGATACGGAGCTATTTAATGCCAATAAGTTAAGCTTGGACACTTCTGAGAAGCAGCTTACAGATAAGGTAGAATTAGCTCGACAGGTTTATCTGGAAGCATTTGATGATGGCGATAAGGAAGCACTTTTAAAAGCTCAAGAAACCTTGAATGACGCACAGGCAGATTTAAAAATGATTAATTTTGCCAAAGTAGATTATCAAGAAGATGTGAAACAACCACAACCAATTACATCGCCAACTGAAACACAGGTAACACAAGATCCCAAGGCTATTGAATGGGCAGAACAAAATGAGTGGTTTGGGAAAGATACAATTAGAACTGCTGCGGCTCTAGCAATAGATGCAGAGCTAAAGGGAGAAGGATATGATCCTAATGATAAAGAATACTACGAGGAAATTAATGGCCGTATGCAAGAGGCTTTTCCTCAAAAGTATGAACGTGTGCAGGAAAATACGTTACAACCTGCTCAAGTGGTTTCGGGGGCTTCACGCTTGTCTCCGACCTCAGGAAAAAAAGTCAAGCTCTCCAAAGAAGATGTGAGATTGGCACAGAAATGGGGAATACCACTTGAACAATATGCTGCCGAAAAGCTTAAAGTTAGTCAAGCTGACGGCGAATATACTAATATTAATTAAGCGTGGAGGAAAGAAACATGACCACACGAAATGAATCACGTAGTAATACATTGCGGGAAGATAATACAAGGGAAGAAGAATGGACCTTTGAAGAGCCAAGTGCCCTGACTATTCCAGATACTGTGCAAGCACGATTTGGAAATGAGGGTATGGCGCTCCGTTGGATACGTATCTCTATTAAAGGTCAAGAAGACGCTCAAAATGTAGGTAAGAAACTACAGATGGGGTGGGTATTCGTTACTCCTGATGAAGTTCCCGAAATGGCTCTTACATCCTTCGTGAGGGATGAAGGCAGGTATCAAGGTGCCGTTTGTCGTGGAGATGTGGCCTTGGTTAAAATGCCAGCCGGTAAAGTGGCGGCTCGACGGAAATTTTACGAGAATAAAGCTAACGATCAGATGGATGCAGTAAATGCACAATTGATGAAGAACTCTGATTCTCGTATGCCAATTTCTAATACCAGTCGCTCTGTAACAACAAGAGGGCGAGTTCCTACTTTTCAGGACTAACTCTCATAATATAAGGAGATGAGACATGTCTACTACTAAAGCATTTCGTGGTTTCATTCCTGCTCGTATGAAAGGTGGCGGCTACAATAATGAGGCCGTTACTGACATGATCACGCTTACCTCAACGGGTATGACGGGATCGCCAACTAATAGCATTTTCACGGGTGATCCGGTAGTGATGCCGGGGGCAAACTTTGCCACTATTTCGCCTTACATTGCGGCTACTCTGAAATCCTCTGGTGTTTTCATGGGTTGTCAATATGTGGAAAATGGAGAACAGAAGTTCTCTCGTTATTGGAACGGTGGAACGAGTGCCACGGATATCAAGTTCTTCGTGATCACTAATCCTGATCAAGCTTATTACATTCAAGCTTCTTTATCTTTATCAGCCGCTGAGTTGTTAATTGTAAAGAACTATAATGTAACTGTTAGCTCAACTGCAAGTTCTGGCAGTACTGTCACAGGTCAGTCAAGTTACTATCTGGATGGTGCCTCTGGTACTGAAGCAACAGCGGCTGTACGTGTTATTGGTAAAGCTAAGTATCCTGATGAAAAGGATTCGGACGCTTATCCGATTGTCGAATGCTGGATTAATCAGCATCGTGACAGGTACGTTACAGCTACGGCCTCAACGGCTTAATAGGGAGGATTTATTATGGCTATTAATAGAGCTAGTATTAACAAAGAACTTCTTCCCGGACTTAATGCCGTTTTTGGCTTGGAGTACGGAGAAGTAAATAATGAGCATCAAGCTCTTTATGAAATAGAGAATTCAGATCGGGCGTTTGAGGAAGAAGTCCTCTTCACCGGATTTGGAACCGCTCCTACTAAGGGAGAGGGTGCTTCTGTTTCTTACGATGATGCACAGGAAAGCTATACGGCCCGGTATACTGCCGAGACTGTAGCGTTGGCCTTTGCAATCACTGAAGAAGCAATGGAAGATAATCTGTATGATACGTTTGCAAAACTTCGTGCCAAAGGTTTGGCCCGAGCGATGGCAAATACCAAACAGGTTAAAGGTGCGAATATTTTCAATAATGGTTTCTCTGATACCATTGGCGATGGCGTAGCTTTCTTCTCAGACTCTCACCCCACGGTGGCAGACGGGCTTCAGGACAATCTTTTGAATGCTTCTGATCTCTCTGAATCAACCTTGGAGACGGCCCTTATTGCTATTCAGAAAACCAAAGATGATCGTGGTATTCTGATTGGTGCGAGTGCAGTGTCTCTGCATATCCCAGTTGACTACTGGGCGGTAGCTGA
>JAZFSJ010000232.1:0-4146 GCA_036446115.1 Thermodesulfobacteriota bacterium
CAATCGCAAATGGACTCCTTTGCGGCATCCTCAGGATTTATCTCCACATATTCATCTTTTATAATTTTGCATAGCTTCGGGGAATATCTTGTCTGATGACCGCATCCGAGCTGGAAAAGAATGCTGCCTAAAATGAGGGCATAGGGATATTTTTTATTTGCTTTTTTCATCTTAGGAACATCCCCTGACACAAAAAATGATGTCTTTTCTTTTGAAAAGGGTAGAGAAGGCTTAAAGGAAAAATACCCATTATCCACTTCAGAGAGATTTATCTTTGCATAGGAAGAGACACTCTTTATTATTTCCTCAGTGATATCTCTTTCAGATTTGAAATGGAAAGGGGTTCCAAGGTGTTCTGCCACCTGGTTTATGATTTGCCAATCCGGCCGGCTTCCCCCCACACAATCGACTGCTTTGCGAATCCTCTGGATTCGTCCCTCCAGGCTGGTAATGGTTCCTGACTTTTCAGCAAAAGTGGCTGAAGGAAAGACTACATGACCATTTTTGCCTGTACCGGTGAGAAAGGTATCAGAAACAACTAAAAACTCCAGCTTTCGAAGGGCCTTCTCGATTTCCTTAACTCCCGGGACGTTAAGCATCGGGTCTTCTCCCACAATCCACAATCCCTTAATAGTTCCATTTAGTATCTCCTTGAATAATGTCACCGGGGGTTTCCCGTTTATCAAACCCATATGAAAGCACCCCATGGCATTGCTCTGTTTTATTAAAGGGAAAATCATGGTCTCCTCTTTTTTGAAAAGCCCAAAAATGGAACCGATAGTACAAAGGATTTTGACCAGGTTTTTACCTCCGGGCTGCTCAATCACTCCGCTTCCAAAGACAATAGCCCTCTTTTCTGCAGAGCAAAAAAGATGCACCGCTTCTTTTAAACTATCCAAAGGAACACCTGTCTTTTTTTCCACATCCTCTAAGGAAAAATGTTTAATGCTTTTTCTGATCTCTTCTAAAATTTTCATATCCCCGTCAGAAAGGACTTCCTTAAAACTTTTATTCTCCAGGAGAAGTTGCAGGAAGGCTAAAATCAAGACCTCATCACTGCCAATAAAAGGGCGAAGCCACAACCTGGCATAGGTAGAAAGTTTAATTTCAACAGGATCAATCACGATAAGAGATGTTTGTCCTTTTCGCACTCCCCTTTTTATATTATATCCCACCACGGGTGCTGTCTCCGTAGGGTTTGCCCCAATAAGAAGAACAGCTTCTGCCTCCTTAAGATCTTTTATCGAATTTTTTGTGCCTACAAAACCCAGGGTCTCTTTCATCCCCTGGATGAGAGGGAACATATAAGCGCCGCTCCCACATAGTACATGATCCGTACCCAACACATCTGAAGCAAATTTCTTTAATAAAAAAGCTTCTTCATTGGTGCAATGTGGACCGGCAAGAACCGCTATGGAATTACCTCCACTCTTTTTCTTAACGTTATTAAGACCCTGCCCTGCAGCTTGAAGCGCCTCTTCCCAGGAGGCCTCCACCAGCGTGTCATCTTTTCTGATAAGGGGTTTTCTAAGACGATCGGGGTGATTGATAAACTCATAGCCATAGTGCCCTTTCACGCAGAGGGTCATCTCGTTCACAGAACCTGAAATCCCTGGCCGCACTCCTACCACTTGATTACCCGACACCTCAAGCCAGAAAGAACATCCACAGCCGCAAAAAGAACAGGTTGTGGGTATGCGTTGAGTGGTTGAACCGCGATACCGTTTGTCCCTCTCAAAAAGGGCCCCGGTGGGACACATCTCCACACAGGTGCCGCAGAAAGTACATTCTGAAACTTCCAAAGGGCCATCCGTAATTGTGGCCGGTCTTGCTTCAAAGCCCCTGTCCGTATAGTCAATAGCACCTTCAACCACCAATTCATGATCGCTCCTAATACACTTCGCACAGAGAATGCACTTGCTCAAATCCCTTAAGATAAATGGATTCACTTCCTGGGTGCCGGTGAAATTTGGCATAGGGTAGTATTCAACCAGACCTATTCCAAGGTCCGCAGCAATCTGCCTTAATTTACATCGATTTCCTTTTTCACAGACCAGGCAGGAGTCCGGGTGGCTTGCCAGCATCAGTTTAATCACAGTCTTTCTGTATTCGATCACACGGGGAGAAGAGGTATTGATTACCATCCCCGGAGCAATAGGGGTAACACAGGCCGCATGAACTCTTCCCCTCTTTTCATCTTCCACTAAACAGATACGGCAGGCGCCTATGGACTCAAGGTGGGGATCCTGACAGAGGGTGGGTATCTTAATACCAATTTCCTGGGCCAGCTCAAGGATGGTCACGCCGCTTAAGCCACTGACTTCAACTCCATCTATGGTGAGGGTAATTGACTCAGTCATTGCCCCTCCTTAAATGTTTAAAAAGGATGATCCTCATTCTTCCTTAGATTTTTTAATGGGATAGTGGAGATCTCTTACAATTTTGCTGCATCCAGGAATTTAGGCAGCTTGTCCTCCCACCCCACGGGGATGAGGTGCACTCCCTGGCAGATGTCTTTTAAGCCCTTTACAATGTCAGTAAAAATCTCAACACTTGCTTTTTCTTTATAGGGAGCTTTGGCCAGTTTCTGAATTATTTCTTTGGGAACAAGCCCTTTTTTTAAATGACTGTTAATAAAATGTGCCATCCCTGCTGTTCTGACTAAAATCACCTCGGCGATCACTGGAATCCCAAAGGGCTCTACCCTTTTCATAAATTTCTGAAATTCGTCCAGGTCAAAAACGGGGGTAGTGAGAAAATAACCGGCACCCTGTTTGATTATCTCCTCCATCTCTTTTAGCTCAAGATCGGGGACGTGTTTACCCCAACTCGCATCAATCCCCGAGCCTACAAAAAAATCTGCCTTTTTCTCTACTTCTTTTCCTGACACATCATGACCTGCTTTCAAACTATCCACCACCGAAAAAAGCTTGCCAGAATCCACGTGGAAGAACATTATCTCCTGCAGGCTATCTCCTGTAATACGATAATCCGAAGTGAAGGCGAGAATATTATTCACACCCTGCGCAGAGGCCTTCTGTAGATATAACTGTAGCTCCAATCTATTCTTTTCCCTGCAGGCGGTTTGAAGCACAGGATCTAATTTGTTTTCTGTTAAGAGTTTGCAGGTCCCGATAGAATCTGTGACCACCCCTTCAAGTTCGAACTCAGGAACAGTTACCCCGTCCAACCTCCCCCTTATTTTTTCAATACTTTTTAGAAGCTCCTTCATATCAGTATCTATGGGTGGTTGTATCTCAGAGGTAATAACAAATCTTTTCTTTTCAAGCCCTTCTTTTAAGCTCATGTTCCTTCCCCTCTATTTTGTGCCCTTTATTCCTAAAAGCTTTGCCACCTGCTGCTTGAGCTCCGGCAGGGGCAAAGGCTTTGAAAAGCACGCATCAGCACCGTATTCTTCCATCTGTTTATAGTTCTCATCATCCAGGTAGGCTGAAAGAACAATGATTTTTATATGTTTGGTCTCGGGTTTTGATTTTATCTTCTTGCACACCTCATAGCCATTGATATCCGGCATCATGATATCCAGGATAATCAAGTCCGGTTTAAAATGGCTCACCTGGATTCCCGCTTCAAAACCATCGGCTGCGGAGATGAGCTCATAGCCATGCTCGTCTTCTTCCAGTGATTGGACGATTGTTTCAACGATAATTTGGTCATCATCAACTACCAATATCTTTTTCCTTGTATCTTCCGAAGACTCTTCAAAGGCAGGCATCTGATGCTCTTCTAAAAAGCGGTCAAGGTCCTCCTTTTTTATCCGCCGATGTCCACCTACTGTCCTATAGGCATTTATATGCCCCGCTTCTATCCAATTGATAATGGTCTTTGGAGCGACCTTGCAATACTTACTTGCTTGTGAGACAGTAAATATCTTCATATATCTTCCCTTTTGTTAATTTAATTATGCCAGTAATATAGTATTTCTCATTAATACCATATTTATATTATTTACCAATATTACAATATTGTCAAGTGTTTTTTTCACTTTAGGCAAAAAAAATTAAACTCATAAAAGTGCTGTATTTTTAAAGTATTAGGAGAGGATGATCAATTTTCGTGAAAACTGGCTAGGCTATTTATAGCAGGGGCGTTTTGGATCATGTGTAATGGATTATTCATATCTTC
>JAZFSJ010000233.1:0-6354 GCA_036446115.1 Thermodesulfobacteriota bacterium
TGAAGCTACCAAACTTCTAAACGAAATTACCAAAAGAAAAGAAGATATTACCAAAGAGATTGAGGAAAAGAACGCACTGCGAGAACAACTGGTAAAAGACGAAGAGGAATTGACTAAAAAGATTGAAGACGGGAAAGAAGAGTGGAATGCAATCAATGAAAAGATTGAGAAGACAGCAGTACCTGCTTAATGAATGGAGCTACAAATATAAGGTATCACTCGATTTCGAAATAGACATGTGTCTTGGAAAATAAAAAACTCGACTTTAAGTCGGGTTTTTTATTTTCCAAGAACTTTTCCAATTTCCCTTTATCTTTCCATCCTTCATTCTGCGCTTGATTTCCCTCCTCCCCCTTTATTGTGTGCTTTGAAAACCCCGTACTTTGAACAGGGATGAAAAAGGAAACTACAGGCACTTCGTGCCTTCTTTGTTTCACCTGTCTGGACAAAATAAAGCCACACCCGTTTCACAGGTAATCGTTTACTTCCTGCACAATGATAAAGGGGTCCACAACCAGTCTTCTTTATTAATGGACCTGTCATATAATGTGATACATTTGTTATACCCTAAATTTAACCCAGATTTTGCAGTAGACGTCGTGGCGAGGCGTAGAAAACCGCAGCGAAGCGAGCAGTTGGAGCGATTTTGCGACGAAGGCATATTCATAAATATGTTGAGGAGCAAAATTGTGAAACAAGCGTTGCAGCAAGGATTTTCAAGCCGCAGTAGATGGCTACTGCAAATTCTGGGTTAAACATTCCATCTTCCACCCAATTTAATGTTTGCTCTCCTTAATAATTCACAGTTTCCGGTTATTCACAAGTACCCGTTCCAATTTGCAGACTTTTTGATTTTGTTAAAAAACCTTTTAAATCATGCAGTTTTTCATGGTGTAGCTTACCATATATCCATTTCAACAACTATCAGTGCAAACCAGAAATAACCGAATATTTTTAAAAGATAAAGTGAAAAACCCCCTTGTTTTATAAATCATTCTATGCTATAAGTCTTAACTTATAAACGTACGCATCTCATAAAAGACTATGGGGCGGAGACTTTCATGAAATATCCCACAAATCATTTCGAAAAGGGAAACGAATTACTAGGGAAGAAAAAATACGAAGAAGCTATTCTAAGTTATGAAAAGGCTTTAAAAAACGGAAGGCTTAATACCCGATATAAAATTTTATACAATATGGGCATTGCTTTCAACCAACTTAGTAGACACAAAAAAGCAGTAAAATGTTATGAAAAGGTACTGAAGAATAAGGAATACCCTACCCCTTATAAGGCATGGAATAACATGGGAAATTCCTATTATCGAATGGCCCAATATAATAAGGCGATCGAATGTTATGAAAAGGCATTGGCAGAGGAAAACTATACCTCACCGGGTAATACCTGGTTCAATATGGGACTGATTTATAACCAGCTTAAGCAATATAACAAGGCAATTGAATGCTATGAAAAGGCAATGAAAGACAATCAATATATCCCCCTTCCCAATTTATGGAATGAAATGACCAAGGCATACAACAAAATAGGACACTTTGACAAAACCCCAGACTGCCTTCAAAAGAGAAATAGTTTAAAATCCTCCTATTCTTAAGCTTAAATTTTTTGGCTTTTCGGTTCACCCTTACCCTTTACAGGGTATAACAATGATAACATGTTAATCGGTGGAAGAGCTCATAGTTTAAAAGAAATCAACTATGTGGGCGAGGCAAGATTAGATTTTGCCGAAATCAACCTGTTTACTTTCCATCACTCCTTTCGAGAAATCCCTCCGCTACTAAAATTGAAGGAAGAATTCAATTTCTTTTTCACTGTGCATGGACCTGAAGAAGGAAACCCCTTCAACTGCCAGGAGTTAAGAACCAAATTATTACCTCAAATTAAAATTCTATTTGACTTCGCTTATGAGTTAGACGCAAATTTAATTACTGTTCACTTTTGGTTAGACCAACGATTCATAGAAAAAACGATTATAAGGGATAAACTTGTTATTCTAGAGGAGATGCTGAACCTCGCATTGGAAAAAAGAATCACGCTATGTTTAGAAAATCTGAGTGAGCGCCCCGAAGATTATGAACAGGCCTTCCGTAAACTGCCACAGATGGGATTAACCTTAGATATTGGTCATGGAGAGTTATTGACTTCAAAAAACACGGCGTATAGTCTCATCGAAACCTATTCTGAGAAAATAAGACACGTTCATATCCACGATAATTTTGGAGGAAATACCGTCGCCGATGATCTTCACCTCCCTTTGGGCAAGGGGAATATTGATTTTGAACCCATCCTTCTTGCTTTACGTAAAACAGGATACAATGGAACCCTTACCTTGGAAGTTCCCCCTCAATCTCTCAAACAGGGAAAAGAAATACTAGAGAAACTCCTCAATGCTTTTCAATAAAAAATGAATGCTGCTATCGTTGGACTATTGTGCCTTGGGGCATTGTTTTTAGCCTTTAGATTCTTCGGTAATTATCTGGATCTTAAGATCTTCAAATTAGATAGTACGGCAACTGTCCCTTCCCATGAACTCAAGGACGATACAGATTATATACCCACTAATAAGTTCGTCCTATTCGGTCACCACTTCGCCTCCATAGCCGGAGCGGCCCCCATCATAGGTCCCGCCCTGGCAGTAATCTGGGGATGGGTTCCCGCCCTCCTCTGGGTCCTTCTGGGGACTATCGTGTGGGGTGCAACTCATGATTTCGGAGCACTAATTCTATCCGTAAGAAACAAGGGGAAATCTATCGGTGAGTTGGCCAAAGACATTATCGGTCCTAAGGCAACCACTGCTTACATGATTATAATATATTTCGCTGTCGTCCTCCTATCAGCCGTCTTTTACCTTGCCATAGCGGGAATACTCATCAGTTATCCCTCCATTGTCTTTCCCGTCTTTGCTCTTATGGGCACGGCCATGTTCATCGGCATTCTCATCTATCGCACAACAATCGGTCTAAAACCTGCCAGTTTTGTAGGTATTATCTTCATGTTGTTTGCCATCTGGTGGGGCACTGAGCATCCCTATCCCATGCCTGAAGCCACCTTTTTAGGTACAGATAAATTCACCTGGATCACTCTCCTAGCTGTCTACGGATTCGTTGCTTCCATATTACCAATATGGCTATTGCTACAACCTCGGGACTACTTGGAGTCTTTCCAGCTCTATGCAGGGTTGATACTCATTTATCTGGGACTGTTCTTCACCGCACCCAACTTTGTTGCCCCGGCCTTCAGAACGCACGTCCCTGGAGCCCCTCCCCTTTGGCCCTTTCTTTTTGTTACCATTGCCTGCGGTGCCCTTTCCGGCTTTCATTCCATTGTCGCCTCCGGCACTTCTTCAAAGCAACTCAATAACGAAAAAGACGCCAAGCTGGTTGGCTACGGCGGCATGCTTGCAGAGGGATCTCTTGGCATCCTTTCCGTACTGGTTTGTACAGCAGGTTTTACAACTACTGGCTTATGGTTAAAGCACTACTCCTCTTGGGGACATGCCTCTGGCCTGGGTGCGAAATTGAGTGTCTTTGTCGACGGGGCTTCAGGTTTTGTCTCAAATCTGGGAATTCCCCTCGGTCTTAGTCAAACTTTTGTAGCCCTGATCATTGTTTCATTTGCCATGACAACTCTTGATACCTCCTGTAGATTAGGTCGATACATCGTCTCTGAGTTTGGAGATCAACACAATCTTCCTGTTCTTAAAAACAACTACCTTGCTTCCCTCATGTCAGCCGGAGCAGCCTTTGTCCTGGCCATAGGTCTCTATGGGGGCAAACCTGCAGGAATTCTCCTTTGGCCTCTTTTTGGAACAACCAATCAACTGCTTGCCTCTCTGGTCTTTGCGACACTGACCATCTACCTGTTAAAAAAGAAATCTCCCACCTGGCCTACTTTACTACCGGTAGTTATAGTTACCCTCACCACACTGGCTGCTATGATATGGAATATCAAAGGATATGTCACCGCCAAAAACTGGATTCCGACCTCAGTCGGGGGAACAATTCTGGCTGCCTCATTGGTCCTTATCTATTTAAGCACTACTACTTATTTAAAGGAAAAAAGAGCAAGGAAGGCGGGAAAATAATGGAACTACTTGGCTAGCTTCATAACAGCACCTCGGTACTATACAAGGCACAAAATATCTCCATCAGTAAGCAGGAATTTTAAACAATGTTCTAGCATTTCGAGAGGTAGCGGCCGTAACCTCCTCAAAATCGAGCTTCTTTATCTTAGCAATCTTATCCGCGACATACTGTACATAAGAAGGTTCATTCCTCTTTCCTCGAAACGGATCAGGCGCTAAAAAAGGGGCATCTGTTTCTATAAGAATCCGCCCAAGAGGAAGTTTTCTTACCAGTTCCTGCAGTGAAGTGGCCTTTCTAAACGTTATAGTCCCCGGTATAGAGAGATAAAACCCCATATCAAAACACTTAGATGCCATTTCATAGTCACCGGAGAAGCAGTGAATCACTCCACCCACTTCAAAAGCCTTCTCCTCTTTCAAAATAGCAAGTGTCTCCCGGTGAGCATTGCGATCATGCACTACCATAGGAAGCTCTAATTCCTTTGCTAAGGCAATTTGTTCTCTAAACCGCGTGAGCTGTATGTCTCGAGGAGAGTGATTACGAAAAAAATCCAGTCCCATTTCTCCCAGTGCACACACTTTTTCATGCTGGGTTAGTTTCCTCAAAATATCATAAGTGCCTCCATCAATATCCTTCACATTGTGCGGATGAATTCCCACTATAGCGTACACAGACTCGAATTCCTCAGCCAGTCTTATTGCATGCCTACATGAGTCAACATCAATTCCCACCGTAATAATATACTCAATCCCGCAATCGTGTGCCCTTTGAATCACCTCATTCCTATCCTTATCAAACTCCGGCATGTCAAGATGGGCGTGAGAATCTATCAGCATCGTTATCTCCCTATAGAAAAGAAATTTAAATAAAATCAATGCTCGCTAGAGCATGGCGTAATCAGAAGATATTTTTGCACTCTTTATAAATATAATCTGAATGAAAGTGTCTACTGTAACCGAAGTATCAAAGAATCACAAGATGCAAGATAGAAACGAAAATCTTCAATAGATAAATCATGCATCGTGTATCATATATCATGAATCGTGTTATTCACCTATAACCTTTACCCACACCTTTCTACTCCTGGGACCATCAAACTCGCAAAAAAACAGGGATTGCCAGGTTCCCAATTGCAAACATCTCTCCTCAATGATAACTTCACGTGAACATCCCACGATACTTGACTTGATATGAGCTGCTGAATTCCCCTCAGCGTGCAGATAGTTATCGTGCAGGGGAACAATCTTGTCAAGTTCCATTATGATGTCCTTTACTACATCGGGATCCGCATTCTCATTAATGGTAATTCCCGCGGTGGTATGGGGAATAAACACGTAACACACTCCACTTGTCACGCCACTCTTCTTTACCATACTTTCTACTTCTGAGGTAATGTCCAACATCTCACACTGCTTACTAGTAGTAACACGTATTTGCTCCATCACCAGCTCCTTTCTTAAATTTTCACAATATCATTATACATCACAGAATAAAATGTATAAATCATGAATTATAAGCATATAGAACAAATTTACCCAGTTAGAAAGGGAATCTTGTTATTTGTGGTGGGGAGAAGTGAAAAGTTTAACCCAGAATCTGCAGTAGCCATCTACTGAAAATTCTGGGTTAAAATAGAGAACGTGTATCTCTATGCTGCATGACATGTCTGGCCCACAAATAAAGGGCCTTTCCTCTAAAGGAAAGGCCCTTTTAGTAATTCCCGGCAGCGTCTTACTCTCCCACACAGTTGCCCATGCAGTACCATCAGCGCTAGAGATCTTAACTTCCGTGTTCGGGATGGGAACGGGTGTTTCCTCTCTGCCATTACCACCGGAAAATTGCACTTCTTTGAATAGTCAGCTATAAAAAAAATAAATTTATGGTCAAGCCTCACGACCGATTAGTATCAGTTAGCTAAATCCGTTACCGGACTTACACACCTGACCTATCAAACTGGTAGTCTACCAGTGGTCTTTAGTCCCGAATAAACGGGAGGGATATCTAATCTTGAGGTGGGCTTCCCGCTTAGATGCTTTCAGCGGTTATCCCTTCCAAACATAGCTAGCCAGCCATGCCTCTGGCGAGACAACTGGTACACTAGAGGTTTGTCCATCCTGGTCCTCTCGTACTAAGGACAGCTCCTCTCAAATATCCTGCGCCCACGACAGATAGGGACCGAACTGTCTCACGACGTTCTAAACCCAGCTCACGTACCGCTTTAATTGGCGAACAGACAAACCCTTGGGACCAACT
>JAZFSJ010000234.1:0-2641 GCA_036446115.1 Thermodesulfobacteriota bacterium
TAGCTAGAGGACAGGGGACACCTGATGAGCTATTTATGCCGGTGTTTTTAAGTTAATGCAGAAGGTTTCTTTATAGGTAGTCTTATAATAAAAAGGGTGCCTTGAGGTTCTCTCTTTTGTACTTCGATGGTGCCTCCATGATTATTGATGATTTGTGCTGATACGGTGAGTCCAAGGCCGGAACCTGTGGATTTACTGGTAAAGAAAGCGTCAAACAGTTTGCTTATATCCTCATCTGAAATACCCACCCCGGTATCAGCAATCTCAACCTTTACCCATTGATCCTCGCGTGAAGTAGAAATAATAATGGTACCGCCATCGGGCATAGCCTGGATGGCATTTCTAATGAGATTAATTACTACCCGTCTTATCTGGTTTTCATCCAGCCAGAGCATAGGGAGAGCAGGATCAAAATGTTCTTCGGTACGGATATTACTTTTTGTTATTTCTATATCCAGAATTTTTAAGATGCTCTTTATGTCTTCATTCAAATCAACGGTATCGCATTTGGGAAGTGCGGGTTTAGCAAAGGAGAGAATGTCTGTCAGGGTGTTTTCCAGACGGTCTATTTCTTCCACTATGATCTTCACGTAGTTTCGGTTTGCTTCCCCCTCCTGATCTTTTTTCAAAATGCGCCGCGCAAAACCCCCTATTGCCACCAGCGGATTCCTGATTTCGTGCGTCACCCTGGCGGCTACGTTGCCCACTGCCGATAATCGTTCGTAGCGGAGAAGCTTATCACGGTTTTCTTGAAGTTCGTTGTAGGCCCTGCTTAGTTCTTCCACCTTCTCCCTCGAAATCTTGTAGAGATGCGAGTTCTCAATGGCAAGACTGGCATGATTGGCAAATGCCCCTAAGCGCTCTACGTCTTCATCAACAATGGGTTTCCTATTGATGAAGTTGTCGGCTAAGAGTACACCCAGAGTTTTTCCCCTGGAGACCAGAGGAACCAGGGCAAATGTATCAATCCCCAAAAGACTAATAAAATCTTTGTCGATAAGGGGGTTGTCTGTACCATCTGTAATGTTGAAGGATTTATTCTCATATACTGCTTGGATAAAGATAGTTTTCCCTTCCCTAAGTGGTATTTTCATCTTTTTTACCAGGTTGTTTATGGGTTCATCCTCCTTTGATAATTCTCCATGGCGGGATTGAAGGAGTTCCTTTAAGGTATGACTTTCATGTGTCAGCCCTTCCCAGATTTTGTAAGCCTCCTCAATAGCAAGGGAGCCGGTGGCTACTTTCCCCTCCAGCATGGTTTCCTCTTCGTTTATTAAGAAGAGGAAGGCCCTATTAAATCCCAGGGCCTGGTATGCGGTAGCGCCGATTAAGATCATGTGGAGGATTTCATTAAGTTCCCGGGAACTTAAGAGAACCTCACTAATCTCGTTCATTATGGAAAGCTCTGTAACTTTATTTTCCAATCTGCCTTCAATTTCGGTTTTATCCTCTTCAGTCTTTTTGCGATCAGTATTGTCAAAAATAACACCATCAAGCCAAAGGACCTCGTTGTTTTTTCCAAAAACTCCTTGACCTTTTTCATATATCCAACGAATATTCCCATGAGCATTAACTATGCGATATTCAATAATGTAAGGTCTCTTTTGTTCTATAGCCTCAAACACGACTTTTTCGACAAAAGATCTATCATCTGGATGAATAATGCTGGCGTATGTTCGGACCTCATTGTTGATAAAGTCTGAAGCAGGGTAGCCAGAAATCTCCAGAATCGCCATATTAAGGAATCTCATAGTCCAATCCGGATCACAATCACATCGATACACCGCTCCAGGAATGTTTGAGACAAGTGTTCGGAGCCTTTCTTCACTTTCCTGCAAAGTTTTCTCTATCTGTTTCCTCTCAGTAATATCCCTGATGATGCCGACTGCCCCAATTCTGTTCCCTTTATCATCATATAAATAGACTAAATTCTCCTCAACGGGAACAACCATCCTGTCCTTGCGGATGAGATAGGTCTCCCAGTTGGATATCTTATCCTCCTTAAAGAATTTGCCTTGTATTATGGCTTTTGTACTGTCAAAAAACTCCTTGCCAATCTCCACCGATTCCCCTGTAGTGGATTCATATGTTCCTTCCTCAGTGGGTGAGAATCCTACCGTATGCTTTCCCATTATCTCTTCACTCGTATAACCCCCCAGCAGGTTCAGAAAGGCCTTGTTTGCTATGGTAATATGTCCCTCGCTATCAGTGACTAAGATACAGTCCAGTGAGCTTTCTATCACATTGTCAAGATACTCTTTGGTTTTTCTCAGTTCTTCTTCCACACGTTTGTGCTCAGTTTCTGATTGTTCCAGTTTGCTGATCTGCTGCCGTAATGCTGCCAGTTCACTTATGAGCTGCTCTGTTGTCTTATCTGATGTTGACATGGGTGATCCTCATGAATGCATGTATTTTTAACTATTGAGATTGTTGATTAAACCAGCGAGGGTTCAAGTAAAAATAAAAGTTTTTTATCTAGAAAACATATATACAAGTGCAGAAGTAATTGCAAGGAAAAACCCGCTTCCGAATTTCGATAAACTCGGTACAGACTACTTCGATGAACTTAGCACAGATTTTAAACATTAATCCATAGTATACCCTGTCCTTTACCCCGTTAGAAAAACCATCTAAACTCTCT
>JAZFSJ010000235.1:0-2270 GCA_036446115.1 Thermodesulfobacteriota bacterium
GAGCTCGCTAAAATGAACAAAATCAAAGATGCTAAAGGTTCTGCCCCCGTTACCGCCGGGACAAAGATTGTATTTTTCAGCAAAGAGGATTTGGAGGATGCGCTGAAGTGGGCTGAACAGGAAAAAGATAGAGTTTCCTATGGGACTGAAAAATACTCTGTATTTATGAGTGCTTACACTGCCCTTAAGGCAAAACGTATCGAATACGCGGCTGATGACCCCTATCCCTATGGCATCCGTTTTACCGAGGCTCTTGAGTACGCTAAGGCTTGGCGAAGTTCAGGAAAGAAATAAAACATGGCTTTTGGGTTTTTTAAAAAGGCGATCATTTAATATGGTCGCTTTTTTTATGAACACCGGGGGGGACTCTGCTTCGATCTATTAATCCGGAAGTATGGTACCTCAACTGGTTGGATTGGGGAGCATAGTTTCGAACCACTTCCAGGTATCATCCATCAATCCTTGGGAATCTTCCTTCAGCCGTTCATATGTCATGGCATTGACAATGGCAATACCTCCCATCTCAGCCAGCCCTGAGACGAATTCATTTTCATCATCAGAGAATTTACGAGGCTGCGGGGTATATATCCTGAGCACTCCAATCACTTTCCCCTGCACCGGTATTGGAACGGAAAGAATAGAAGCAATCCCTTCCTTTTTTGCTTCTTCTGGATACTGAGTCTGGGGGTCTTTTGCTGCATCGTAGACCAAAACGGGTTTTCCCTTCAATGATTCTGCAATACTCTTATCGGCATCTAGAGGACCTTTTTTGAGATAGGTCTCACTCACGCCATAGGAGGCACCGACCTCCAATTTCTTGTTTTTCGTGTCCAAAAGAAAAATAGTGCAGGCTTTCGCATTTAGTGCTTTCACCACATTTTCAGTAATCAACTTCAGGACTTCATTGAGGGATAAGGTGGAGTTTATAACCTTACATACATGACTGAACATTCGGAAAAACTGCATGCCCTTGTTCTCCATAATTTTCACCCCCTTTCTCTTTTTGTGAATCAGAATCATTCAAAACTTGAGCGGGACAAACTGCTACTCTCTATAAGTGTTGTAGATGAGAAAAACCAAAGGGAGTTATCAACTGGAGCCTGGAATGTGATTATGAGTGAAGGTAATTCAACTAGCAGCAGGAACTGTAACTACAGTTAAGTGTGGAGAGAATCCTTTATAAGATTACTCTATACCCCTATGAGAGTGATTGCAAGTAAAAACCTCCTCGGCGAGCTCAGTGCACTCCCACTTCAGTAGACTCGGTGCACACTATGTAGGTAGTCTCGGTCATAGCTTCAGCAATGCTGCCGAGAGAATAAATTTAGATAGTATTCAGTGGTAAAGTTCTTTAACTTAGCCCCCAAGGTTTCTTACTTAGAGTTCACTATTCTGTCTAACGCGTCAAAGAATCTTTGCACCTCTTCTTCTGTATTGTAAAAGTGAGGAGATATACGAATTGCTCCACCCCTTACATTTACAATAACGCCCAGTTCTCTTAATTTATCCCTCACAACAATTGGGCTGAAGTCGCCAGCAATAGAAACAATACCCCCTCTTTCTTCTCTTCCCAGTGGGGTAGTTATCTTAAATTTCCTTTTTTCAGCCCCCCGTATAATTAAATCTCCAAGTTCTAATACCCTCGCTTCAATCCTGTGTATTCCCACCTCGAGGAGAAGGTCAACGGATGCCCCGAGGGCGTAGATCCCTCCTATGTTTAGTGAACCCTCTTCAAATCTTAGTGCATTGTTTTTGAGACGAAAGTCTATATGGTCAAAATCATATTCGTGCTGGGTGCTCTTCCAGCCAATAAGAGGAGGGTTGAGTTTTTCAACAAGCGCTTTTCTGCAGTAGAATATGCCGGTTCCCTCAGTGCTTAAAAGCCACTTATGTCCGTCTGCTGCGAGGAAATCCACCTGAAATTCTTCTACGTTCATTGGAATTACACCCAGGCTTTGAATGGCATCAACACAAAGAAAGATACCCTTTCTTCTGCAAAGCTCTCCTACCCTTTTTAAATCAATTTTAAAGCCATTTGCAAACTGCACAGAGCTTATGGTAAGAAGTTTTGTTTTGGAATCAGTTAACCTTTCGATATCTTCAATCAAAATCTTGCCATCCCGTGAGGGAATGAACTTTATTTCTACCCCCTTTCTTTGCAGATTGAGCCAGGGATACACATTTGAGGGGAACTCCTTTTCATATACAAGCAGGTTGTCTCCTTCTTTCCACTCAATCCCCTCAGCAACCAGAGAAAGACCGTGTGAGGT